>JBQTJH010000057.1:0-16642 GCA_052387335.1 Panacagrimonas sp.
GGCCGCCTTGTCGATTGGCCTTTGCGCGGGCGCTGCGCTAGATGCGTCCGCCTCGGACGAGGTGGAGTCCTTGTTGCAGTGGCGCGCCCTGGGCGCCCACGACGCCGTGCCGCTGCCTGAGCCCGAACCCCAGCCGGCCGAAGTGGCCGCCCCGGAAGCGCCGCCGGCCGATCCCTCCCAACCCTGCCGCATCTACCACGGCGACAACATCGAAATGATCGATGACGCCGCGCGCATGCTGCACGAAACGCTATGCGGCGCCTCGCTGTGGTTTGACGGCCTGTTCGGCGAACGCAATCTCGACGCCGCCCGCTCGGCGCACGGTCGGCTGGAGCTGTCAACAACGTACTCGGAATACTACGGCTTCAAGGAGCGAGTGCGTCTGAACGTCCGTGTCGATCTGCCGAATCTCAAGAATCGCCTATCGGCCTTCGTCGGGCGCGACGACGAAGACGAGTTCGTCCGTGATCGCAGCGAAGGGTTCGCGCTGCGCTCGCAGTTTCCCAGCATTGATGACCGCGACGAATGGCTGGCCGGCCTGGGCTATTCACTACCCGGCAACGACCGATTGAAGTCCGACTTCCGCGTGGGCGTGCGCGATCTGCGAGAAACGCGCGCGTTTGTGCAGTATCGCGTCCGCTACAACGCCTATTCCGACCAGCGCAATCTGCTGCATTTCCGTCTGACTCCGTTTTACAACACGCGCGACGGCTTCGGCATCACGCCAGGCTTCGACTACAGCTATGTGATCACCAACACCCGGCTGCTGCGCTGGAGCAATATCGGCACCTTGTCTGACAACACCGAAGGTCTGGACTGGCGCAGTGCGCTGATTCTTTATCAGAGTGTGGGAGAAGGTCGCGGCGCGGCCGTTGAGGGTTTCATTCGCGGGGCTACGACCGATGATGTATCGGTACGCGAATACGGCGGTCGCCTGATCTACCGACACCCGCTGGCGCAGCAGCGTTTGTTCCTGGAACTGGTCAGCGGCTATTCCTGGCCACGCGAAGAAATCTTCGAAGAGCGCGAAGGTTCGTTTCTAGTTGCCGCCGGACTTGAGCTGCCCTTTGGTCATCGCCGCTGAATGCTCACCGCAGCTCCGACGCTTGATGCCGGACGCTGTCCTCAGGGCTTCAAGCCTGCCAAGTGACCGGTTCCAGCGCCTTCTTGAGGAACGGAATCATTGCATCCGCCTGCGTCCAACCCCACTGGAATGCGCGATCGAAGTCAGCCGGCGGCGGCAGCAGGTTGACGGGCGACAAGGTCGGTTCGAAGCGCATCAGCCAATCAAAATATGGACGCTGAGCAGGCAACTGCATTTGAACCTCCTGAGTCACCGGCAATAGCCACATATGCTGCGGCTCAAACTGCGGATGGAAGCAGTCCAGCGCCAGGTAGAACGCATTGCGCGTGCCTATACGACCGGCGTCCACACCCTCCCAGGCGATACGTGCCGGCACATTGGCAGCGACACCGCCGTCAGCGAACAGCGCTACATCGTTTTCTTCGCGCAGTCGAGCAAGAATTGCATCAGAGATTGCATCCCGTGACGGCGGCTCGTACTGCAGTACCGCAGGAATCGCGGCGGACAAGCCGACTGCATCAATGACACGCATCTGGCGCGTCTCGGCACTGCGCCCCAACACCAGCGGACGCACTACATTCGGGTTCACAAACGTACCGAGCAGCAGCATGCGCTCGGCCAGGCGCTTGGAGAACTTGCGATGATCCTGGTCAGGTGAAACGAAATTGCGCACGGTCGCCGGCAGGTGGTCGTACACGCGGGTGCGCAGGCCGGCAATGACCGCGTCGTAGGGAATCTCCAGATCAGACAGACGTAGCGGCGCTCCATCCGGATGCTGCATGACGCGATGCATGGCGCGCAGGTGCAGGCGCATCAAGCCCGGCAGGGTGTGCGTCGCGCCGAGATACGGCCGGCCAAAGATGCTGCGCAGGCTCAATCCCTTGGCCCAGCTCATCAGGGCATCGATATCCAGCGCACGCGAACGCGCCAGAAACGCGCCGATGAGCGCCCCGATGGACGAGCCCACCAGATAATCGGACGACAGTCCTTCGGCACGCAGGCGTGCAGCAGCACCGATGTAGACATAGCCCGCACCGCCACCACCGCCCGCAATGGTCACCAAGGCCTTGCGTCCAACCTCGGCATCGAGCTCGGCTTCGGAAAATTCAGCGCGATGTTGAGCCAGCAGACGCGGCCTGACATCCGACAAGGCTGCGTTTAAAGGTCCGAGCACTGCGGCGCTCTGCATCAGGCGCGCGCGCAGGGATTCCTCGCGATGCAGTGGGCGATACAGCGCACGCAGTACCAGTTCGCGAAACGGCTCCACGATCGCGGGGTCAGGCTGCACGTCTGCACGTCGCAAACCCCGCGTGGCTGCACCCGGCGCAAAGCAATGCAGGCGCGCAAAGCCCAGGATGTAGCGCAGTCTTTGAAAGTCGCGCTCAGGTAGACGATCAGGATGCGCCAGCCAAGCGCGCACCAGTGCCATCTCCATACGCTGCAGTTTGAGCAGCGTGCGTTGTCGAGTGGGTGCGGGCATGGCTTGTCGCAACCAGACTTCAGGTCTCCATCCGCTCGACCGTCTGGAAGCCGCGCGGCAGATGCCCACCGCGACTGGCGCGCGCGCCGACATAGGCTTCGAGATCGGAGGGTTTGAGCGTCAAGGTGCGCTTGCCGCAATACAGGGTGAGTGATGCACACGCCGGCACAACCGTGCTGGCAACAATACGATCCTCGCCCTTGAGCGTGACCAGCTTGTTGCCCTTGCCCTTGGCCAGTTCCGGCAACTCGGTGAGCGCAAACACCAGCAGGCGACCCTCGGCCGTCGCCAGCGCGTAGCGATCTGTTGCCACATGGGTCACGGGCGATGGCAACAGAGGCTGCCCTTCCAAGGTGATGACGGCCTTGCCGGCGCGGTTGCGCGCGGCCATTTCACCGAAGCGCACCACGAAGCCGTAGCCCTCTTCCGACCCCAGCACATAGCGCTGGTTTTCGTCGCCGAACAGCAGGCTCACCACGCGCGCGCCAGGCTGTACGTCAATCTTGGTCGTCACCGGCTCGCCTTGCGAGCGCGCCGACGGCAGCTCGCGCGAATTGAGCGTGTAGCAGCGACCCTTGTTGTCCAGCAGCACCAGTAGATGATTGGACTTGCCCAGGGCGTGCGTCAGGTAGGCATCACCGGCCTTGTAGGCCAAGGCCAGCGGATCCAGTTCATGTCCCTTGCCGGCTCGTATCCAGCCCGCCTTGGACAAGACCACGGTCAGCGGCTCGGCTGGAAGGATTTCTTCCACCGACATCGCCACGGCGGGCGGCTTGGCATTGACCGGGCAACGCCGCTCGTCCCCGTACTTCTTGGCATCGTCCTTGAGTTCGTCGCCAATCAATTTCTTGAGCGAATCGTCGTTGCCCAGCAATTCTTCGAGCTTGGCGCGTTCAGCCATCAACTCATCTTGCTCCCCGCGGATTCTCATTTCCTCAAGTTTCTGCAAGTGACGCAGCTTGAGATCCAGAATCCACTCGGCCTGCACATCACTGAGGGCAAAGGTACTGATCAGGCTCGCCTTGGGATCTTCCTCAAAGCGGATGATGCGGATGACCTCGTCGATATTGAGGTACGCAATCATCAAGCCTTCAAGGATGTGTAAACGATCGTTGACCTTGGCAAGACGATGGTTGAGACGCCGCGTCACCGTCTGGAAGCGGTAATCCAACCACTCGACCAGAATCTCCTTGAGATTCTTCACGCGCGGCCGGCCGTCGAGGCCGATCATGTTGAGATTCACGCGCACGCTCTTTTCCAGATCCGTGGTCGCGAACAAGTGCGCCATCAGCGCCTCGGCATCCACACGATTGGAGCGCGGAATAATGACCACTCGGGTCGGATTCTCGTGATCCGACTCGTCTCGCAGATCCTCGACCAGCGGCAGCTTCTTGGCCCGCATCTGCTCAGCGATCTGCTCTTGGATCTTGCTCGGCGACACCTGATGCGGCAGTGCCGTGATGACGATATGTCCGTTGTCGTCCTCACGCTCCCAGCGCGCGCGCGTGCGCACCATACCGTTGCCGGTCTGGTAGATCTTCAGCAGATCATGCGGCTCCGACACGATCTCGCAGCCGGTCGGAAAATCTGGCGCGGGGATGAACTCGCACAAGGTTTCGATCTGCGCATTCGGGTGCTTGAGCAGATGCAGACAGGCCTTGACCAGCTCGCGCAGATTGTGCGGCGGAATGTCGGTGGCCATACCCACGGCAATGCCAGTGGTGCCATTGACCAGCACATTGGGCAGGCGCGCGGGCAGGCGCGCGGGTTCTTCCAGGGTGCCGTCGAAATTCGGCAGCCAGTCCACCGTGCCCTGACCCAGCTCGCTCAGCAGGGTCTGGGCGTACGCACCGAGACGAGACTCGGTGTAGCGCATGGCCGCGAAGGACTTGGGATCGTCCGCCGAGCCCCAGTTGCCCTGCCCGTCCACCAATGGATAGCGATAAGAAAATGGCTGAGCCATGGTGACCATGGCTTCGTAACAGGCACTATCGCCGTGCGGATGAAACTTGCCGATCACATCGCCCACGGTACGTGCCGACTTCTTGTGCTTGGCGCCGGGGCCCAGGGCCAGCTCGGACATGGCGTAGACGATGCGTCGCTGTACCGGCTTGAGGCCGTCGGCGATGTGCGGCAGCGCTCGGTCCAGCACCACATACATCGAATAATCGAGATAGGCCTTTTCGGCGAAGACGCGCAGCGGCAGTCGTTCGGTGTCGTACGTCAGCATCGGGGAGTCAGGATTTGGAATTCAACAACAGAACGCCGACCGGCGCAGCCAGTCAGCGGAATGCAAAAAACGAGAATAGCCGCCTGCGCGGAGTCAGCGGGCGCGAACCACCACGGCCTGCACATCATCCAGATCAATCACGGCGTCAAAGAACTCCTTGCCGGTCAGCTCGCTCAGTTTGACGCTGTCGTCCGACACGCTGGATACCTTGCCCGTCAATTCTGTTCCGGACGTCAGCAGCACCGTCGCGAGCTTGCCCTCACGCTCCTTGAGCGCCTTGACCAACGCATCGTCGCCCGCCGCAAGCAGCGGTGAGGCCAACAGGCATGTCGCGGCGAGCATCATTTTTACGGGACCGTTCATCGACACTCTCTTCTCATGCTGCTGCGGCCACACGCGGCCGATTCGCCAGGCTGAAGCCATGGCCGTGTTCGAGCAAATACTCCAGCCACTTGCCCAGCATCAGATTGCGCTGCCACTGATCGCTGAGGAAGGCATCCGCCTTGGGATCGCCTTCCTCCCGCGCCTGCCAGGGTGGGCGATGACTGCACTCCAGCGCCTCGGCCACGCCAGCATCACGGTAGGCGCGTACGCGGATATCAGGCTGCCGCCGCGTGCCGTTCTCATCGACGAATTCGTAGGTCAGACGAATGGTCAGGGTGTAGCGGTCCCGCTCCAGGCATTGCAGATGCAAGGGGAAATCGGAATTGGAGCGCGATACCGCGGTATCGAACGGCAGATCGAGTTCCGGCATCAGCCGCTGGATCAGCTTGTAGTTGCGCTCGTACAAATCCATCAGATGCGCCAGCCGACGCGGCTTGCCGCAGCAGGGACACAGGTGGTGGGGAACGTCTTTGAGCATGCTTGGACTATCCAGAAGCGCGAGTCCATGCGCAAGTCTTGATTTTCCTGCGCACGCCAGCGCAAGAATGCGCCCCTCCTGAAGTGTGGAGAAATCAATATGGCCGCGCGCGAAATTGCATCCAAGCCCTACCCCGATCAGAAATCAGGCACCGCCGGACTGCGCAAGAAGGTTGCGGTGTTCCAACAACCGCACTACCTCGAAAATTTCCTGCAGTCGATTTTTGACGTTGACCCCGCGCTCAAGAATGCAACGCTGGTGATTGGTGGTGATGGGCGCTATCACAACCGTACCGCAATCCGCACCGCCATCTCCATGGCCGCCGCCAATGGCGTCAAGCGCGTGATCGTTGGCCAGGGGGGCTTGCTGTCTACGCCCGCAGCCTCGCACCTGATCAGTTTGCACGGCGCCGCTGGCGGATTCCTGTTGACCGCCAGCCACAACCCGGCAGGAGAAGACGGTGACTTTGGGCTCAAGTACAACGTCGCCGGTGGCGGCCAGGCGCCCGAGGGGCTGACTGTTCGCCTGGATGAGCACAGCCGGCTGATCACGCGCTATCGCACCGTGGAAGGCGTCTATGTGGATCTGGAACGTCGCGGGCTGCAGACCGTGGCCGGCATGGAAGTCGAAGTAGTGGATTGCGTGGACGACTACGCGCAGCTGATGCAGAAACTGTTCGACTTCGACCGCATTCGCGACTGGTTCAAACGCGGCCATTCCTTGCGCTTCGACGCCATGCATGCCGTCACCGGCCCTTACGCGCAAAGGCTATTCGTGGACCTGCTGGGCGCGCCGCTGTCCTCGATTCAGAACGCCAGCCCGCTGGAAGATTTTGGCGGCGGTCATCCCGATCCCAACCTGATCTACGCCAAGCATCTGGTGGATCTGATGCACTCGGACCACGCGCCCGATCTGGGCGCGGCCAGCGACGGCGACGGTGATCGCAACATGATCCTGGGTCGCGGGCTGTTCATATCTCCAGGCGATTCCCTGGCCATGTTGTGTGCGCATCTGCGTGAATTACCGGGCTACAAGCGCGGGCTCGCTGGTGTGGCGCGCTCCATGCCGACCTGTCGCGCGGTGGATCAGGTGGCCCGAGCCATGAACATTCCCTGCTTCGAAACACCGACGGGCTGGAAGTTCTTTGCCAATCTGCTGGACGCTGGCCGCGTCACGCTGTGCGGCGAAGAAAGCTTCGGCACGTCCAGCGATCACGCGCGCGAGAAGGACGGTGTCTGGGCGGTGCTGGCCTGGCTCAACGTGCTGGCGGCCACGAAGCTATCGGTGCGCGAGATCGCCGAGCGCCACTGGAAGCGCTTCGGCCGTCATTACTACGTGCGTCACGACTATGACGAACTGCCGGCTGCCGCAGCCACGCAGGTGATGCAGTCGCTGGCTGGGAGCCTGTCGGAACTGATCGGCCAGACGCATGGCGACTACCGGATCACGGCTGCGGATGAGTTCAGCTATATCGATCCGGTTGATGGCAGCGTTGCGGTGAATCAGGGCCTGCGTGTCGTCTTCGGCGATGCAGCGCGGCTGATCGTGCGACTGTCCGGCACCGGCACCAAGGGCGCAACCTTGCGCCTGTATCTGGAGCGCTACGAGCAACAGGAGTCGGCGCTGGGCTGGAAAACTTCGGAAGCGCTGGCGCCGCTGGTCAATATTGCGGAGCGCTTGGTTCGCATTGGCGATATCACCGGACGGCGCGCACCTAGCGTGATCACCTGAGCAAAAACGAAAACCCCGGCCGGAGCCGGGGTTGTCGGTTCAGCACCTGCGCCGGGTTTATCCGAGCAAGCCGCCCAGCAGGCCGGTGAGCGTGTCGATCAAGCCAGCGAGCGGGCTGTCGTTGGCGCTGGCGCCGGTCAGCAAGGACGTGAGCTGCGCCACCGCCTCGTTGAGCGCGTCCGGACCGATAACCGGCACCGAGCCGCCGCCCGCGCCACCCAGGGCGGCGGTGACCTGAGCGAGCAGGCCGGTGAGAATCACGGTCGGATCACCACCCGATGCCGCACCGGTCAGCGGCGCGAGCAGCGAGTCGACGAGCGAGGTCAGTGCATTACCGCCCAGGTTGGAACCCGGCGCGGTGAAGCCACCCGTCAGTGCCGCAGAGATCTGATCCAGCACATCGGTGATCGGGCCGCTGATCACGTCGGCGCCACCGGCCTGATCTTCAAGCAGACCGATCGGCAGCACGTCGATCAGCAGACCGCTGATCAAATGCTCCACCGTGGTCGTGATGGCGGTCGCCGTTGCCGTGGGGTTGGCTGACGCAGCAGCCGTGACGGTGGCGTCCAGATCGGTCAGGGCGGTGCCGACCAGGGTCAGGGCAGGACCCACCACCGGCGCGCTGGTGGCCTCGGCCGGCACCATGGCCAGCGCCTGCTGATAAGCCGCAGAAATCTGATCGACCAGGCCGGTGAGCGTGCTCAAGCTGGGCGTGGTGCCGCCTGCGCCGGTCAACTGCGCCTGCACCGAGGCCAGAGTGGACAGCAGGGTCGCGCCAAAATCTTCCAGCGGCGTGCCGGCGAGGGGATTGGTGCCGAAGCCGCCCGGGGCGGGAATGGTGGTGGCGCTGCAGCCGGTGCCGCCTGCGAGTGCGGTCACCAGCCCCTGCAGATCGGCCACCAGATTGCTCACCTCCGCCTGCACCACCGTCGCGGCGGAGTTGAAGCCGGTGGCACCGGCATCAGCCTGGGCTGCGAGCACGTCGATGATATCCAGGGTGTCACCGACCACGACCTGATCCACGCAGGCGATCACGCCTTCCAGCGGGGTGCCCGCAGCTGCATCGGCCAAAGGCGCGATGATCTGGCTGGACACCGGCTCCTGTACTGCATCGAGCGGTCCCGAGACATCGCTGCGCGCCGTGGGGCCGGTGGGCGTATTGCCGCCACCGCTCGATCCGCCGCTGCTACCACCGCAAGCGCTCAACAAAACACCGCTGGCCAGCGCCAGCGCAATCCACGATTTCTGGAACATCAAGGCTCTCCTAAAAGTTTGAACCTGGCGCGTCGCGACAGGGCTGGGTGGGAAGATGGCCTCGAAAGATAGCGCATTCACGCAGACGAAGATGAGCGGCACGTCAGGCCCGACGAGCCAGCTACAGGCGATACAGACGGTAGGCCCAAACCGACGGACGGAGATGCCGGCGCAGCCGCCGCGACGACCCCGCGCGCGCTCAGTCGGCGCCGCGAATCAGGGCTTGCAGTGCGGTCCAGTCCATCACCGTGACGCCGAGCTTCTCGGCCTTGGCGAGCTTGGATCCTGCCGCCTCACCGGCAAGCAGAAAATCCGTCTTGGCCGAGATCGATCCGGTCACCCGCCCGCCCTGCGACTGGATCAGCGCCGTGGCCTCGTCACGCGACACCCCGGGCAGAGTGCCGGTGATGACAAAGGTCTTGCCCGCAAACGCGCTGCCCATTGTCGGCTGCGTGTGCTCAGCGACGCGCACCCCCACCGCGTGCAGATCACTCAAGAGCTGACGGTGCGCCGGGTTGGTGAACCAGTGGACGATAGACCGCGCCACTTCCGGCCCTACGTCGGCCACCGCACGCAACCGCGGGAATCGCTCCTTGTCCTTGAGCGAGGGGTCGCTCTCGGTGGATGCGTCCTGCTCTGCCGCGGCGATCAGACCTTCCAAGCTTCCGAAATGCGCGGCCAGGATTTCTGCCGTGGTCTCGCCCACATCACGAATGCCCAGCGCGTAGATGAGTCGCGGCAAGGTGGTGTGCCTGGCCTTGTCCAGCGACGCAACCAGGTTCTGCGCTGACTTTTCTCCCATGCGATCCAGGTCGGCCAACCGCGCGGCATCAAGACGAAACAAATCCGCCGGCGTGCGTATGCAGTCGCGCTCGATCAGCTGCGCCAGTAATTTTTCACCCAGGCCCTCGATGTCCAGCGCGCGCCGCGACACAAAATGCAGCAGCCCCCCGTGCAACGGCGCGCGACAGCTCCGTCCGCCGGTGCAACGCGCCGCCACTGCCTGGTCGGCGCGTTCGACCGGACTGCTGCAGACTGGACAGGTCTCCGGCAACTGCACCGCGCGCGCGTCCGCCGGTCGCAGCTCGGCACTGATCTGGGTGATCTCCGGAATCACATCACCGGCACGGCGCACCGTCACCGTGTCACCGATCATCAAGCCCAGACGTTCGATCTGATCCATGTTGTGCAAGGTCACATTGCTGACCGTCACGCCACCGACGAAGACCGGCTTGAGCCGCGCAACCGGCGTGAGCGTCCCGGTACGGCCCACCTGAAACTCGACGTTCTCCAACACGGTGCGCGCTTCTTCGGCTGGAAATTTGTGCGCGATGGCCCAGCGCGGCGCACGCGCGACGCTGCCCAGTTCCTCGCGCCCGGCCAGGTCGTCGAGCTTGTACACCACACCGTCGATATCGAACGGCAGCTGCGCGCGTAGATCACCCACGCGCTGGTAGTAGCGCAGACAACCTTCGACACCCCGCACGCGCTCGACCAGATCGGTCACGGGAAATCCCCATCCGCGCAGGGCCTGCAGCACCTCCCAGTGCGACGCAGGCCGGGCCCAGCCTTCCGTCACGCCGAGCGCGTAGGCGTAGATCGCCAACGGCCGTTTGGCCGTCATGCGTGGATCAAGCTGACGCAGCGAGCCTGCGGCGGTGTTGCGCGGGTTGACGTACAGCTTCTCGCCGCGTACCGCCGCGTCCTGGTTCATACGCGCAAACGCTGCACGCGGCAGAAATACTTCGCCGCGTACTTCCAGCAGCGGCGGCGGCGAGCCCTGCAGACTGAGCGGAAGGCTGCGGATGGTGCGCAGATTCTCGGTAATGTCTTCGCCGGTATTGCCGTCGCCGCGCGTTGCGCCGCGTACGAATATCCCGGACTCATACATCAGGCTGACCGCCAGGCCGTCGAGCTTGGGTTCGGCAACATAGTCGACCACGCTGCGCTCAAGGCCTTCGCGCACCCGGCGATCAAACTCGCGCAGCTCGGCTTGATCGAAACAATTGTTGAGCGACTGCATCGGCTGCCGATGCCGCACCTCGGCGAACTCGGTAAGCGGCGCCCCGCCGACGCGCTGCGTTGGTGAATCGGCAGTGAGCACCTCGGGGAACTGCGCTTCCAGCTCGCGCAGCTGGCGAAACAGCGCGTCGTATTCCGCGTCTGGGATCGAGGGTTGATCCAGAACGTGGTAGCGATGATCGTGCTGGTTGATCAGTGTGCGCAGCACCGCGGCGCGCGCTGCAGCCTCAGCGCTCATCGCTTCAGGACAGCTTGCGAGCGCGCGCCCAGTCGTTGATCTCGTCCTTGAGCGCGCTCGCCACCTCGTCCGTCAGCCGCTGTCGACGCGCGTCAAAGATCTCGGCCTTGAGTGTGCTCGCCAGTGCGCGTGTGGTGACCAGCATGTCGTCCAGGGCCACCGCTGGCGTCACCGGTCCCGGCAGATTCATCACCACGGTCAGGCCCTTGGTGGAGAAGCTGTCGGCGTCGGCCGGGATCAGCTTGCCCGGCTTGATCAGGCTGGCCACGGAAAACACGGCGCGACCACCGATGCTGCGGTGATACACCTCACCCTCGCCAAAGCGCAGACCTTGCGCGGCGAGTGCGGCGTGCAGCTGCCGACCCTGAAGATCAATTTCTTCCGTGGGTGCGATGATCAACGCCACCATCTTGGTCGATAGCGGCACGGCAGCCGTTGCCGGCGGCGCCTCCTGTGGCACCCGCGGCGATACCGGGGTCTGTCCAGGCAAGGGGTTCAGCAGTGTGGCCATCGACGGCGCCGGCGGTTCGCGCACCGGCTGCGGCGCGCCGTCGGGCTGTCCGTCGCCACGCTTGCGCTTGCGGCCAACGCCGTACTCGTCGTAACCGGCGTCGCTACGTGGGGCGAGCAGGTCGAGCTGGTCGCCGCCGAGTTCGCGCGGCGGGAACAGCGAGTCGGGATCATCGTGATCCGACGCATTGTTCTTGCCGCGGCGGCTGAGCACATACAGCGCCACCACCATTCCCACGCACACGATCAGCAGCGCCCACTGCAATTCGCCCATGACTACTCCTTGGCTTCCGTCTCAAGCTGACCGACCAGGTCCACGGCCTGCTGCACGTCCACGCTGACCAGTCGGGACACGCCAGGTTCCTGCATGGTGACGCCATGCAGATGGCTGGCCAGCTCCATCGTGATCTTGTTGTGGGTGATGATAATGAACTGCACGTTCTGGCTCATCTCGCGCACCACTTCACAGAAGCGCGCGACGTTGGCGTCGTCCAGCGGTGCATCGACCTCGTCCATGAGGCAGAACGGCGCCGGGTTCAACTGGAACAGACCGAGCAGCAAGGCCACCGCGGTCATCGCCTTCTCGCCGCCGGACAGCATCTGGATGCTGGAATTGCGCTTGCCCGGCGGGCGCGCCATGACGCGCACACCAGTATCGAGCAGATCGTCTCCGGTCAATTCCAGATAGGCCTCACCGCCGCCGAACAGCTTGGGAAAGCGGTCACGGAAAATGGTGTCGACCTTGTCGAAGGTGTCCTTGAAACGCTCCTTGGTCTCGGCGTCGATCTTGCGGATGGCCTCTTCCAGGGTATCCAGCGCGCCGGTGAGATCGTCGTACTGCTCGCCCAGGTATTTTTCGCGGCCCTCGGCTTCTTCCAGCTCCTGGATGGCGGCCAGATTAATCGCGCCCAGACGCTCGATACGCCGGCCCAGGCCAGCCAGCTTCTCTTCCCAGACCTCTGTCGCGGCTTCGGCGGGCAGCTGAGCGAACACCGCTTCGCGCTCCAAACTAGACGCGGCGCAGGCTTCAGCCAGCTGCTGTTGCAGACTCTGGCGGCGCGCACGCAGATTCTCGAATTCAATGCGCGCCTGTTGCAGCCGTTCCTGCGCCTGATCCTTGGCCGCCTCGGCTTCGCGAAAACCCTGGCTGCCCTGGCCAACCGCCTGCTCCGCCGCCTCCAGCACCATACGCACGGCACGCAGCAGCTCGCGAGCGGCGCCGACGGCGGCGCGTGCCTGCTCCGCCTGCGCCTGTTGTTCCAGCAGCGGGGCGTTCAATTCGACCGCCGCCTCGGCACGTGCCACCCGCTCCTGTACGAGCTGTTCGCGGCTCGACTCCAGTTCGTGCGCGCTTTGGTTGAGTGCAGCGACATGGCTGCGCTTGGACGCGAGCTGAATCTGGACCTGGTTTTCCGTCTGTGCCGCCTGGGTTAGCAAGGCACGATTGCGGTTGACGGCATCGCGGGCACGCGCCAGCGACTGCTGGTGCTGTACGCGCTCCTCGCGCAGGCGCAGGGCGATGCTCTCCAGATTACTCAGCTTTTCGCGCGACGCCGCCAGTTCGGCGGCCTGCTGTTCGCGCTGCGCCTTGAGTGTATCGATGTCTCTCAACAAGGCGGCGATACGCGCCTGCGTCTGCTCTAACCGCACCGCCTGCGCCTGCCGGAATGCCAGGCGCTGCGACTGGCGACTGCGCGCCTGCTCGACACGCGTAGCCAATTCGCGCCGCTCGGCTTCTGCGTCCTGCTGGCGCGCGCGGACTTCGGATAATTCGGTTTCGCGCGAGGCAATGGCGGCTTGCAGTTCCTCAACTTGCGTGCGCAGCTGCTGAATCAACTGTTCGCGTGCGATAACGCCTGACTTGGCTGCGTCGGTACGCGGCGCACGCACCCAGTCGCGGCCACGCCAGATGGCGTCCGGGGTAATGACCGACTCGCCGGGTGCGAGCGTTGGCAGCCGTGCGATGACCTCGGCGGCGTCCGCGGCAAGGAAAACGGATCCAAGAAAATCGCGTACCGCCATGGGTCCGCGCACTTGCGTGGCAAGTGTGCCGATAGGCGCTGCGGATGAGTCGGTCCGCGCATCGAGCAAGGCAAGGCCCGCCTTGGGCCAGGTCTGACCCGCATCCACACCGACGCTGTCGACCAAGGGCGCCTGCAGCAAGCCTTCAAGGACGTGCTCGACCGCCGCTTCCCAGCCCGGCTCGACATTGAGTCGCTGCGCCAGACGCGGTTTGCTGGTGAGTTCATGCTGGCGCAGCCAGGCGCCCAGCTCGGCGTCATCTTGGCGCAGCGCAGCCTGCTGCAGTGTTTCCAGCGAGGACAAGCGACCCTGCGCCGACTGCAACTGCTGACGTGATTCGTGCAAACCGCCATCCAGAGCGGAGCGCTGTTCGCGTAGCGACACCAGATCACGATCCAGGCTTTCCAGCCGTGTGCGGCCTTCACTCAAATCCGCTTCGAGCTTTTGCAGCTCGGCATCGGCGTCAAATAGTGATGCCTGAATTGGACCTGCATCGAGTCCGGCACTTTCCGCGGCCAGGCGCTTGTAACGTTCCTCAAGCTGGAACTGCGCGCGCTCAAGGCTTTGCACGCGCACCTTCTCACCCTCGGTGTCGAACAGAGGCTGCTCCGACGCAGCGCTGAACTCATCCCAGCGCGACTGCTCGATTTCGGCCGTTTCCTCCGACCGGGCCAGATTCGACTTGGCTTCCGCATGGTGACGCTCTGCTGACTCGGCCTGGCTTTCAAGCTGGATCACTTCCTGCAGCGCCTGCTCCAGACGCTGCTGATCGAGCTGACGCCGTCGATCCAGATCAGCCAGCGCGCGCTCCATCTGCTCCAGCTCGCGCTGCCTGAGCGCACGCAGTTCGCGCGCGTGATTGAGTTCCTGCTCCAGCCGGCTGGCCGCGCCCTCGGCCTCATAGACGGCAGTCTGTTCAAGATTGAGTTTGTCCTGAGCCTCACGACGTGCGGCTTCGGCGCCCTCGCGGCCCTGCTCAGCCGCCAAGACCTGGGCGCGAGCGTTTTCCAGCGTCTGCTCCAACTGCTCCAGCCGCGATTCGTACGATGCCGCCTCTGCGTCCAATCCACGCTCGCGCAGGGCCAGGATTTCCGCCTTGAGCGTGCGTTCCTGCTGCTTGAACTCCTTGTACTTTTCCGCGTTCGCCGCCTGCTTGCGCAACACTTCGAGGCGCGCCTGAATCTCCACGCGCATATCGTTGAGGCGCGACAGGTTCTCACGCGTCTGCCGGATGCGGCTCTCGGTTTCCTTGCGCCGATCCTTGTATTTCGAAATGCCGGCCGCTTCTTCGAGCCATGTACGCAGTTCCTCGGGCTTGGCCTCGATCATGCGCGAGACCATGCCCTGCTCGATGATGGCGTACTGGTTCTTGCCGCCAAGTCCTGTGCCAAGGAACAGATCGGTTACGTCGCGCTTGAGGCACTTGCGACCATTGAGAAAGTATTGCGAATTGCCGTCGCGTGTCAGCTCGCGGCGCACCGCGATATCTGTATACGCAGCGTATGGGCCGCCGATCTGACCGTCGCTGTTATCGAAGTGCAATTCAACGCTGGCGCGCCCCACTGGCTTGCGCGTCTTGGAGCCGTTGAAGATGACGTCGTCCGAATCCTGCGTGCGCAGCTGCTTTTGGCTGGCCTCGCCCAGAACCCAACGCACCGCATCGATCAGGTTGGATTTGCCGCAGCCGTTGGGCCCGACGATGGAGGTCAGATTCGACGGCAGCGGCAGCTGCGTGGGATCCAAAAACGACTTGAAGCCGGCGAGCTTGAGTCCGGAGAGGCGCATTCGATTTCGAGTTATGGCGCGAACGACTGTCGCGCTAATCATTGAGGCCGCCCCCAGGAGAGGCAGTCGCGCTAGTGTAAATTACGGGCCTGGATTCACCCACTTTTCCGCCGTTCCCTACCGTGTCCTGCCGCATGTCGACCCAGCCGAGCAAAACGCTCGAAACGTTTGCAAACCCCAATCCGGACCGCGATTTCGTCATCCGGATGCGGATGCCGGAATTCACCTGCCTGTGCCCCAAGACTGGCCAACCCGACTTCGGCACGCTCTATCTGGAGTACATACCGGACCGCCTGTGCGTGGAACTCAAGTCACTCAAGCTCTATGTCTGGAGTTTCCGTGACGAGGGCGCCTTCCACGAGGCAGTCACCAATCGCATTCTGGATGACCTGGTTGAGGCCACGCAGCCACGTTTCATGCGCCTGACCGGCGATTTCGGCGTCCGTGGCGGTATCTTCACCCATGTCATCGTTGAACATCGCGCCCAGGGCTGGACGCCCGATATCCCCGTGGTGCTACCGCCGGGCGAATGGCGCCGTCAATGACCTGTTGATTCTGGGACGCAAGGAGAGATCGATGAAATTTCGTACAAGCCTGCTGGCTGTAATCATGGGAATGATGAGTCTGGGCGTCCAGGCAAAAAAGGACTGCGCTGAGCTCAAGACCGAGATCGAAGCTCAGCTAAAAGCTAAGGGCGTCAAGGCCTATCAGCTCGACGTCGTGGCCAAGAACGAAGTGGGCGCCGGCACCGTGATTGGCCAATGCAATGGCGACAGCCAGCGCATCGTCTACCGTCGCGGCGGCGCGCCGATCGCGGCCGAGGAGGCCGCCGTCAAGCAGGCGACACCGCCGAACAAGCCCGCTGCGCCGCTCGGCAATTACTGAGCACGCACCCGTCTGCCGAAGCCGCGCGGATGAGCTGGCTGACGTCGGTCGACCTGTATTGCGAGCGCTTTGACGATGGGCTGTTTGCGGAGCCCTTGAATGCCGTCTCCAACCTTGCCTTCGTCGCCGTCGGCATGGCGCTACTGATCCAGCTACCGCGCCTGTTTGTTCCGGGGCGGTCACCCGTAGTGCTGGAAATCTTGTCCGGCCTGATCGTGCTGATCGGCATCTGTTCCGGCGCATTTCATGTCTTTGCGGTGAGATGGGCCGCGGCGCTGGACGTTTTGTCGATCGCCCTGTTCATCTACACCTTCGTGGTCTGCTTTGCGCATTACGCGCTGTCCCTGCGCTGGGGCATGGCGTGGATCGCGGCGCCGGTGTTCTGGGCCTTCGGCGTCGTGGTGACAGCGCCGTTCGATCCACAGGCATTCAATGGGTCGGTGGACTATCTGCCGGCCCTGCTCGGCCTGAGCCTGATGGGGATGGCCCTGGCCCGCGAGCACAGCGCGGCAGCCCGTTACTTCGGTGCGGCCAGCGGC
>JBQTJH010000058.1:0-10105 GCA_052387335.1 Panacagrimonas sp.
CACTGAGATGGTGATGCCGGGCGACAACGTCAAGGTGACGGTGGAACTGATCAACCCGATTGCGATGGAAGAGCAGGTTCGCTTTGCCATCCGCGAAGGTGGTCGTACCGTCGGTGCCGGCGTGGTCACCAAGATCCTGGCGTAAGCCACAAGCAAATCGTTGAAGAAAGGCGCGAGGCAACTCGCGCCTATTTTGTCGGCGAGGATCTTGGGCCCTGCCCGAAGAAAATCGCAAAACAGTTTGGAAAAGTCGTTGCGGAGGCCCAGAACCATGGCTATACTGCGCGCCCTTTCAAGCTTGCCCCCGACAAACACCCGCGCTGAAAACCTATTCAGCGCACGTTGATTCCGGTGTTTCCGGGGTCGTTCTTTAAGACCTGAGTGAGAGCATGGCCGCGACCAGCCAGTCGATCCGTATTCGGTTAAAAGCCTTCGATCACCGTCTGATTGATAAATCAGCGCGTGAGATCGTAGAAACCGCCAAGCGCACTGGCGCCGTTGTGCACGGGCCTATCCCGTTGCCGACGCGCAAGGAGCGTTTCACCATCCTTGTGTCGCCCCACGCTGACAAGGACGCTCGTGACCAGTACGAAATCCGTACGCACAAGCGCCTGATGCAGATCGTGGATCCCACCGAGAAAACGGTGGATGCGCTCTCCAAGCTGGACTTGCCTGCGGGCGTCGAAGTCCAGATCAAGGTCAACTGATAGGACGAACGCGCAATGTCTATCGCCATCATTGGCCGCAAGGCCGGCATGACGCGGGTTTTCACCGAAGCCGGTGAATCCATCCCCGTCACTGTCATCGAATGCACGCCTAACCGCGTGACTCAAGTCAAAACGGTTGAGACCGACGGCTATCGCGCTGTCCAGGTCACCGCTGGTGAGGTCAAGCCCCAGCGTGTGACCAAGGCGCTCACCGGTATCTACAAGAAGGCCGGCGTCGCTGCGGGTCGCGGTCTCTGGGAGATCCGCGTCACCGGTGACGAACTCGCCGATGCCGTTCCCGGCTCCGAGATCAAGGTGGACCTGTTCAACGACATCAAGCGCGTTGACGTCACCGGGACCAGCATCGGTAAGGGTTTCGCCGGTGTGCAGAAGCGCTGGAATTTCGGCGGCGGTCGTGCCAGCCACGGTAACTCGCTGTCGCATCGCGCGCCGGGTTCTATCGGTCAGCGCCAGTCGCCGGGCAAGGTGTGGAAGGGCCGCAAAATGGCCGGCCACATGGGCAGTGATCAGGTCACAGCGCTGAACCTCGACTTGGTTCGCGTCGACTCGGCGAAGAATCTGCTGTTGGTCAAGGGCGCAGTGCCGGGCCATGCCAACGGCGACGTCATCGTGCGTCCGACGGGGAAGGGATAAGACGCCATGGAAATGCAAGTCCATAACAGCGAAGTCAAGCTTGCCGTTAACGACGCCGTGTTTGGCGCCGAGTACAACGAGCCGCTGATTCACCAGATCGTCACCGCCTACATGAACGGCGGCCGCGCTGGCACCAAGAAGCAGAAGACCAAGGCCGAGGTTCGTGGCGGCGGCAAGAAGCCCTGGAAGCAGAAGGGCACCGGCCGCGCGCGTGCGGGTTCTATCCGCAGCCCGCTGTGGCGCGGTGGTGGCAAGACCCACGCTGCGGTGCCGCGCGACTTCTCACAGAAGGTCAACCGGAAAATGTACCGCGGCGCGCTGCGCTCGATCTTTTCTGAGCTGGCACGTGGCGGTCATCTGCTGGTGACGGACTCCTTGAGTATCGAGGCGGCGAAGACCAAGACGCTGATCGACAAGCTCAAGGTCTACGGCGAGAACGACGTGCTGCTGATCACCGAGAATGTTGATCAGAACCTGTACCTGTCGGCGCGCAACCTGCACAAGGTGGGCGTTACCGATGTGTCGGGTCTGGATCCGGTCTCGCTGCTGACGCACAAGAAGGTCGTGGTCACGACCGACGCTGTGAAGAAAATCGAGGCCTGGCTGTCATGAGCGCGCAGACGCAAATCAAGCTGGCGGCTGGCCGCCTGCATCGCATCATCGTTGCCCCCGTGGTGTCCGAGAAATCGACCCGCGTTGCCGAGAAGCGCAACCAAGCCGTGTTCAAGGTTGCACGCGACGCCACCAAGCCGGAAATCAAGGCCGCGGTGGAAACGCTGTTCAAGGTCCTGGTCAAGGATGTGAACACGCTGAACATGGCGGGCAAAACCAAGCGCTTCGGCCAGTCCATGGGCCGTCGCTCCGATTGGAAGAAGGCGTATGTCACCCTGGCCGAAGGTCAGGAGATCGACTTCGCCGGCGGCGTGAAGGAGTAAGACATGCCTTTGGTTCAAATGAAGCCGACCTCACCGGGTCGTCGCCACCAGGTCAAGGTGGTTACGCCGGGTCTGTGGAAGGGCGAGCCGCACTTCGCGTTGCTGGAAAAGAACAACCCGGCGGGTGCGCGCAACAACAACGGCCACATGACCACGCGCCACAAGGGCGGCGGCCACAAGCAGCATTACCGTCTCATCGACTTCAAGCGTAATAAGGACGGTGTTCCGGCCAAGGTCGAGCGCTTGGAATACGACCCCAATCGCTCAGCGCATATCTGCCTGCTGTGCTACGCCGACGGCGAGCGCCGCTACATCATTGCGCCGCGCGGTTTGAACGTGGGCGACACGGTGCAATCAGGGACCGATTCGCCGATCAAGCCCGGTAACGTGCTGCCGCTGCGCAACATCCCGATCGGTTCGACCATCCACTGCATCGAGATGCGCCCCGGCAAGGGTGCGCAGCTGGCGCGCTCGGCGGGTGCTGGCGTGCAGCTGGTTGCGCGAGAAGGTGAGTACGCCACCCTGCGTCTGCGCTCGGGCGAAATGCGCAAGATTCACGCGGAGTGCCGCGCCACCATCGGTGAAGTGGGCAATTCCGAGCACAACCAGCGCCAGTACGGCAAGGCCGGTGCCAAGCGCTGGAAGGGCATTCGCCCGACCGTGCGCGGTGTCGTGATGAACCCGGTGGACCATCCGCACGGTGGTGGTGAGGGCAAGTCCGGCCAGGGTAATCCGCATCCTGTTACTCCCTGGGGCCAGCAGACCAAGGGCCTCAAGACTCGTAATAACAAGCGCACGCAGAAGTTCATCGTGCGTAGCCGTCACAAGAAGTAAGGACCGAAGGCCATGCCGCGTTCGCTCAAGAAGGGCCCGTTCGTCGACCATCATCTCGCTAAGAAGGTGAGTGATATGGCTGGCAGCCGGGTGAAGAAGCCGATCAAGACCTGGTCGCGTCGTTCCATGATCACGCCCGAGTTCGTGGGCCTGACTCTGCAGGTGCACAACGGCAAGACGCACGTGCCGGTGTTCATCACCGAGAACATGGTCGGCCACAAGTGCGGTGAATTCTCTCCCACCCGGACCTTCAAAGGTCACGGCGGGGACAAGAAGACCGAAGGGAAGAAGTAATCATGCAGACGCAGGCCGTTCTCAAGTTTGTTCGCCTGTCCCCGATGAAGGGGCGGCTCCTGGCTGATCTGGTCCGTGGCAAGAAGGTGGACGAGGCGCTCAACATCCTCAAGTTCTCCAACCAGCGCGCCGCCGGCATCCTGAAGAAGGTGTTGGACTCGGCCGTCGCCAACGCCGAGAACAACAACGGGGCCGACGTGGATGAGCTGAAGATCAGCGAAATCCTGGTTGATGAAGGCCCGACGCTCAAGCGCATCAGCCCGCGTGCCAAGGGCCGGTCCGACCGCATCCTCAAGCGCACCTCGCACGTCACCGTGCGCGTCAGCGACGGCAAGAAGGCTTGATGCGGCCACATGGAGCATGAGATGAGACTTCGCAGCGCAGTCAGTGTGGCCGCATCAAACAATGATCATTGGATTATTGAACCGGCCACCGCTAGAGAAGTGGGTGTGCGCCAGTCGAATTCGGACGCATCTTTTTCAGACAACACTTGGCCGGTTCAATAATCATGGGTCATAAAGTCAATCCCTACGGATTCCGCCTCGGCATCACCACGCAGTGGACGTCGAACTGGTACGCCGAGCGTGGCGCCTATGTCGAGAACCTGACCAAGGACATGGAAGTCCGCGCCTTTCTTCGCAAGAAGCTGGCAGCCGCTTCCGTCTCCAAGATCCGTATCGAGCGCCCCTCGAAGTCGGCTCGCGTGACGATCCACACCGCTCGCCCCGGTATCGTGATCGGCAAGAAGGGCGAGGACATCGAGAAGCTCAAGCAGGAAGTGGCGAGCAAGATGGGCCTCAAGACCGAGAGCGTGCATATCTCGGTCGAGGAAATCCGCAAGCCGGAGCTCGACTCGCAGCTGATCGCCGAGTCGGTCGCTCAGCAGCTGGAGCGTCGCATCATGTTCCGTCGCGCCATGAAGCGCGCTGTGCAGAACGCGCTGCGTCAGGGCGCCCAGGGCATCAAAATTCAGGTTGGCGGTCGTTTGAACGGTGCGGAAATCGCCCGTGTCGAGTGGTATCGCGAGGGTCGCGTGCCGCTCCACACCTTGCGCGCACATGTGGACTACGCCACGGCCGAAGCCAAGACCACCTACGGCGTGATCGGCGTCAAGGTGTGGGTGTTCAGTGGCGAAGTCTTCGACGACCGTCGCGGACACAAGAAGGACGAGGCAGTCGAGCAGGCATCCGCCTGATCACGACCGTCCGCCTTTAACGACTTAATTTAGGAGCCAGCTGCCATGATGCAGCCCAAGCGAACGAAGTTCAGAAAGCAGCAGAAGGGCCGCAACACCGGCCTCGCCCTGACCGGCAACAAGGTCAGCTTTGGCGAATACGGTCTCAAGGCGACCGAGCGCGGCATGCTGACCGCCCGCCAGATCGAAGCCGCGCGCCGTGTCATCACCCGTTACGTCAAGCGTGGCGGCAAGCTGTGGATCCGCGTGTTCCCGGACGTTCCCGTGACCAAGAAGCCGCTCGAAGTTCGCATGGGCTCGGGTAAGGGCAACGTGGAGTACTGGGTGGCCAAGGTGCAGCCGGGTCGCATGCTGTACGAAATGGAAGGTGTGACCGAGACCGAAGCGCGCGAAGCTTTCCGTCTGGCTGCCGCCAAGCTGTGCGTCAAGACCACGTTCGTTGAGCGGACGATCCTGTAATGAAGACCACCGAATACGTGAAGTCGCTGCGTTCCAAGGACGAAGCGGGGCTCAAGGCCGAACTGCTGGCGTTGCGCCAGGAGCAGTTCAATCTGCGCATGCAGGCCTCGATGGGCCAGATGAACCAGTCGCACCTGACACGTGACGCGCGCAAGAAGGTTGCCCGCGTGCAGACGCTGCTGAACCAAAAGGCGAAGTGAGATGAGCGAACCTACTGCACCCAAGACCGAGCGTCGGATTGTTGGTCGCGTCGTGTCCAACAAGATGAACAAGACCATCACGGTCCTGGTTGAGCGCAGCGTGAAGCACGCGCTGTACGGCAAGATCCTGCGCCGCTCGACCAAGTTGCACGCCCACGACGAGAACCAGTCTGCGAAGGAAGGCGACCTGGTGGCGATCGTCGAAACCCGGCCGATTTCGGCTACGAAGCACTTCAAGCTCGTTGAAGTGCTGTCCAACCACGCTTGAGCCTTTAGGACCGTCCCATGCTGCAACAGGAATCCTTTGTTCTCGCAGCCGACAACAGCGGCGCGAAGCTCATGCAAGTCATCCAGGTCAAGGGTGCTACCTATCGTCGCTACGCCAATGTCGGTGACTTGATCAAGGTCACGGTCAAGGACGCGATCCCGCGCGGCAAGGTCAAGAAGGGCGAAGTGCACGACGCCGTTGTGGTTCGTACGCGTCATCCGATCCGTCGTCCCGACGGCTCCGCGATTCGTTTTGATACCAACGCCGCGGTGCTGCTGACGGCCAAGGGCGAGCCGATTGGCACGCGTATCTTTGGACCGGTTACGCGTGAACTGCGCGACCGTTTCATGAAGATCGTGTCGCTGGCACCGGAAGTCATCTGAGGTTGATGAGCATGAGCAAGATCAAGAAAGGCGACGAAGTCGTCGTCATTACGGGCCGCGACAAGGGTCGCCGCGGGACAGTTTCCGCGGTGCGCGCTGATGGCAAGCTGCTGATCGAGGGCATCAACCTCGTCAAGAAGCACACCAAGGGCAACCCGCAGGCCGGTGTCACCGGTGGCATCGTCGAGAAAGAGATGCCGATTCAGATTTCCAACGTGATGCTGTGGAATGCCAAGGCATCCAAGGGTGATCGCGTCGGCTTCCGCATCGAGGGCGAAGGCGACAAGCAGCGCAAGGTGCGTTATTTCAAGTCCAACCAGGAATTGGTGGACGGCTGAGACGAGCATAGAAGATGGCAACTCTCCAAACCCAGTACCGCGAGAAGATCGCTGCCGAGCTGCAGACCAAGTTGGCCTGCAATGCCATGGCGGTGCCCCGCATCTCCAAGATCACGCTCAATATGGGCGTGGGCGAGACGACGACCGATAAGAAGGTCATCGAGCATGCCGTGGCGGACATGACGGCCATCGCCGGTCAGAAGCCGATCATCACCAAGACGCGCATGTCCATCGCCACCTTCAAGGTGCGCGAGAACTATCCGGTCGGCGTGAAGGTCACGCTGCGTCGCGAGCGCATGTATGAATTCCTGGAGCGCCTGATCACAGTTGCGCTGCCGCGTATCCGCGATTTTCGCGGCATTTCGGCTCGCGGCTTTGACGGTCAAGGCAACTTCAATTTCGGTATCACCGAACAGATCATCTTTCCGGAAATCGAGTACGAAAAGGTCGATGCGCTGCGCGGTATGAACATCACCTTCACCACCACGGCGAAGACGGACGAAGAAGGTCGGGCTCTGCTCGACGCGTTCAACTTCCCCTTCCGCAAGTAAGGTAGTAGTCCCATGGCAAAACGAAACATGATCGAGCGCGAGAAGAAGCGCTCCGCGCTGGTCGCCAAGCTCGAGAAGAAGCGCGAGAAGCTGCGCCTCGTGCTCAAGGATGCCGACGCGTCCTACGACGACAAGACGGCCGCCTCGGTGGCGCTGCAGAAGATGCCGCGCGACGCCAGCTACACGCGTCAGCGCAATCGCTGCGCCATCACCGGACGGTCGCGCGGTGTGTACCGCAAGTTTGGTCTGTCGCGTCACAAGCTGCGTGAAGCAGTGATGCGCGGTGAAGTCCCCGGCCTGAAGATGGCGAGCTGGTAGTTTTTTAATTTCCAAGGGGTAGGGAGGCTGAAGGCCGACCTACCTTTGAGAGTAATGACAATGTCAATGACCGATCCTATTGCCGACTTCCTGACGCGTCTGCGTAACGGCCAGTCTGCACGCAAGAAGTCCATCCGCTGCCCGTCGTCGACGGTCAAGGAAGCCATCGCGCGCGTGCTGCAGGACGAGGGTTACATCCTTGGCTTCGACGTTGCCAGCGACGAAGGCAACAAGAAGACCATGACGATTGCTCTCAAGTATTTCGATGGCAAGCCGGTCATCGAGCGTATCGACCGCGTCAGCACGCCGTCGCTGCGGGTGTACAAGGCCAAGGATGAATTGCCGACGGTGCTCGGCGGCCTTGGCGTCGCCATCATTTCCACGCCGTCCGGCGTGGTGAGCGACAAGCAGGCACGAGCCGCCGGTCAGGGTGGTGAAGTGATCTGCGTGGTTGCCTAGGAAGGAAATCGAACAATGTCCCGCGTAGCGAAGATGCCGGTGAAGATTCCGGCTGGCGTACAGATCACCTCGGCTGATGGTGTGGTGACGGTGAAAGGCGCCAAGGCCTCGCTCAAGCTGCCGCTGCCTCAGGCCGTGTCAGTCGAGATGAACGATGGCCACCTGCATGTGTCCGAAGCATCGGTGAAGAGCAATGCCATGCAGTCCGGCACGGTGCGCGCGCTGATCAACAACATGGTCATCGGCGTCACCGATGGCTACCAGCGCAAGCTCAACCTGGTCGGCGTCGGTTATCGCGCTGCGTCTCAGGGCAAGATGGTCAATCTGTCGCTGGGTTTTTCGCACCCGGTCAACTATCCGATTCCGGAAGGCATCACGGTGGAAACGCCAACGCAGACCGAGATCGTGATCAAGGGCGCGGACAAGAAAATGGTTGGCCAGGTTGCCGCCGATATTCGCGGATTCCGTCCGCCCGAGCCCTACAAGGGCAAGGGCGTGCGCTACTCCGACGAAAAGGTCGAGTTGAAGGAAGCGAAGAAGAAGTAGCCGACCCGAGGCACATGGCGAGGCACCCGCTGAGCGGGATCGCCATCAAGCCGACTGGTCGCTCTTTGGAAGCGCAGCAGCACTGAGTTTCAAGACACACCTGACCACCCCCGCGAACGCTTTGAGGGCGGGGATCCAGGAATTCGTAATGAGTCACAGGACATCGCGGCAATGAAAGACAAACGAGCTTCCCGACTGCGTCGCGCCAAGCGCACGCGTTTCCACATCCGGGACCTGGGCGCACATCGTCTGGCCGTGCACCGCACGCCGCAGCACATCTATGCGCAGATCATCGCGCCGGATGCCGCTCACACCCTGGTGGCGGCCTCGACCGTCGAGAAAGAAATCGCCGATGGTCTCAAGGGCACCGGCAATGTGGAGGCGGCCAAGAAGGTCGGCGCCATGATCGCCGAGCGGGCCAAGGCCGCCGGCATTTCCAAGGTCGCGTTCGACCGTTCCGGTTTCAAGTACCACGGCCGCGTGCAAGCGCTGGCTGATGCCGCGCGCGAAGCCGGCCTGGAGTTCTAAGCAATGGCATCTCAGCAGCATTACGACGATGTGCAGTCCGGCAGCGACCTGAAGGAAAAGCTGGTCACGGTCAACCGTGTCAGCAAGACGGTCAAGGGCGGCAAGCAGTTTGCCTTCACCGCGCTGACCGTGGTCGGTGATGGCTCCGGTCGCGTCGGTTTTGGCTATGGCAAGGCGCGCGAAGTGCCGCAGGCCATTTCCAAGGCCATGGACCAGGCGCGCAAGAACATGATCAGCGTGCCGCTCAAGGGTCTGACCCTGCAGCACGAGATCTGGGGCAACCACGGTGCCACGCGCGTGTTCATGCGCCCGGCCTCCGACGGTACCGGCGTCATCGCCGGTGGTGCGATGCGCGCGGTGTTCGAAGTGGCCGGCGTGCAGAACGTGCTGGCCAAGTCCTTCGGTTCGCGTAACCCGATCAACATGGTGCGTGCCACGCTGGACGCGCTGAAGAAGATGAACATGCCGTCCGAGATTGCCGCCAAGCGTGGCAAGACCCTGGACGAAATCCTCGCCTAAAGGCCGCGCCATGACGACGACGAACAAGCAGATCAAGGTCACGCTCATCAAGAGCACCTTCGGTCGCCTGCAGAAGCACAAGGACACCGTGCGCGGTCTGGGCCTGGGCAAGATGCACTCGAGCTCCACGCTGGTCGCCACCCCCTGTGTCATGGGCATGGTCAACAAGATCAGCTACATGCTGAAAGTGGAAGAAGTCTCATGAGCATGAAACTCAATGAAATCAAGCCCGCTCCGGGCTCCAAGACGGTCCGCGTCCGCGTTGGCCGTGGCATTGGATCGGGCATGGGCAAGACCGCGGGTCGTGGTCATAAGGGTCAGCGCGCTCGCAAGGGCGGTCGCGGCAAGAAGGGCTTTGAAGGCGGTCAGATGCCGATTCAGCGCCGTCTGCCCAAGCGCGGCTTCAACTCGCCGCTGCTGGGTCTGACCGCGCAGGTTCGCTTGTCCGATCTGGAAAAGCTGAAGGCCACGGGCGAGATCGACATCGCCGTTCTCAAGGCCGAAGGTTTCGTGCCCGCGGGCGCGCAGATCGTCAAGGTCATCAAGACCGGCAGCCTGAGCAAGAAGCTGAGCCTGAAGGGTCTCAAGTTGACGGCGGGCGCGCTTGAAGCCGTGACCGCCGCCGGCGGTTCGGTCGCAGAGTAATGAACGTGGCCGCCCTCACCCCACCGCTTGCTGCGCAAGCGCCCCCCCCCTCTCCCGCTGCGCGGGCGAGGGACGGCGGCATCGCTTCGCGATAAGCACGCTCATGGCAAAGGCGCCCAACACCGGGATGGTTCCGGACCTCTCCAAGATTGGAGAGGTGCGCGGCCGCTTGTTCTTCCAGCTCGGCGCCCATGTCGTTTTACCGATAAGCGGGGTAAAACCCGTTACGGGGGTGGGTCCCGGGCCCCACGCAGCACTGTTGGAGAAAAACC
>JBQTJH010000059.1:0-48436 GCA_052387335.1 Panacagrimonas sp.
ACATGCGCGAGGCCCCGTCGCGCGATCTGATGGAAGCGGTGTGGGCCGCCGGTGGAAAGATCCGCGCCTACGATCCGGTGGCGATGGACGAGACT
The DNA here is from genome assembly GCA_052387335.1 of Panacagrimonas sp. Classification (GTDB taxonomy): domain Bacteria; phylum Pseudomonadota; class Gammaproteobacteria; order Nevskiales; family Nevskiaceae; genus Panacagrimonas. The sequence goes on from JBQTJH010000059.1 coordinate 96, forward strand.
CGCAAGCTCTACGGCGAACGTGCCGATCTGTATCTGGCCACGTCTCCCGAAGACGCCGCCGACGGTGCCGATGCCCTGGCCATCGTCACCGAATGGCGCGTGTTTCACGCGCCGAACTTCGACAAGCTGGCGCGCCTGTTGAAGACGCCGGTGATCTTTGACGGTCGCAATCTGTACGAGCCGCGCTTCGTCGAGCAGGCCGGCATCGCCTACTACGCCATCGGCCGCGGACGCAGTTGAGCGTGCCCACCGCGGCCTGTCTGGTCCTGGTCAGCTGCCCGGTCGATAGCGCCGAGGCGCTGGCACGCAAGCTGGTCGAGCTGAGACTCGCCGCCTGCGTGAACCGCATCCCGAACATCAGCTCCACCTATCGCTGGAAGGACCAGGTCTGTTGCGATGAAGAATCGCTGCTGCTGATCAAGACCCGGTCCGACTGCGTCGAGGCGCTGCGCGCCGCAGTGGTGCAACATCATCCCTACGAACTCCCGGAAGTGATCGCGGTCGATATCGCCTTCGGTCACCTGCCTTATCTCGAATGGATTGCCTCGTGCTGCGACACATCGGCCTGAGCCTGTTGCCGTGAAACAAGTTCTGATGGTGGCCGTACTCGCATTGATCGCGGGCTTTGCCGGCTTCATCGCCTACCGCTACTTCAGCCCGGTCACCCAAACCGTGCAGGTACCCCCCTCATCCAGCACGCGCGCGCCGGATCTAAATCTGCCGACCCTGGACGGCGGCGTTGTGCGCCTGGCCGACCTGCGCGGCAAGCTGGTGCTGATCAATTTCTGGGCGACCTGGTGCGCGCCCTGCCTCAAGGAAATCCCGGTTCTGGTGGACATGCAGGAGCGCTACGGCGCGCGCGGCTTCCAGATGCTGGGGCCGGCCATGGACGACCCCGAGCAGATTCGCCTGATGCTGCCGCGGCTGAAGATCCAGTACCCGATCCTGATCGGCGACACGGCCATCGCCAGCGCCATGGACACCCTGGGCGACACCCTGGGCGCCCTGCCGTTTTCCGTACTGATTTCGGCTGACGGGTATGTGTTGGCCCGCAAGCACGGGGAGTACGAGGCCGAGGAGCTGAGCCGGCTGATCGAGGCCCACCTGCCGCCTTAGGCAGCATTTTGTCGGCAACGGCGCCGAAGTCGCCCCAAAAATCCGCCAAGTTTCCTTCCATCGACGCTTGGTGCAGAATCCGGGTCTCTTCGTAACCCGGATCGCTCACTTGAGCCATCTGCTGCTCCTGAACGGCCCCAATCTGAACCTGCTCGGCACCCGCGAGCCTGAGGTGTACGGGGCCACGACCTTGGCCGAAATCGAAGCCGACATGGTCCAGCGCGCGTTTACCTTGGGTCATCAGCTGGACTGCTTCCAGAGCAACCACGAGGGCGCGTTGGTAGACCGTGTGCAGCAGGCGCGCGGCACCGTGGATTTCATCCTGCTCAATCCCGGCGCATTCACGCACACCAGCGTCGCCTTGCGCGATGCCCTGCTCGGCGTCGCGATTCCATTCATCGAGATTCACCTGTCGAACGTCTATCGACGTGAGGCATTCCGGCATCACTCGTATTTCAGCGACATCGCGGTGGGCGCCATCGTCGGACTGGGACCGATTGGCTATGGCCTGGCCCTACACGCCGCCGACCAGCAACTGAAACCGCCACAGAAGACCTAACAAGAGACCAAGGGGAAGTGAGTTCAATGGACCTGCGCAAGATCAAGACGCTGATCGACCTCGTCGAGCAGTCGGGCATTTCAGAACTGGAAGTCAAGGAAGGCGAGGAGTCGGTACGCATCAGCCGCAACACTGGCCCGGTGTCGAACTACTACTCCGGCGGTCCGGCCGTATCCGCTGCGCCGGCACCGGCGATGCCGGCCGCGGCTCCGGTCGCGGCCGTGGCGGCGCCGGCACCGGCGGCGCCCACCGCGCCCAGAGTGGATACGCGGCACATCGTGCGCGCGCCCATGGTCGGCACCTTCTACCGCCAGCCTTCGCCGGGCGCCAAGTCCTTCGTCGAGATCGGTCAGACGGTCAAGGCCGGCCAGACCCTGTGCATCATCGAGGCGATGAAGATGCTCAACCAGATCGAGTCCGACAAGGCCGGTGTGGTGGTCGAAATCTTCGTCGACAACGAAATGGCCGTGGAATACGACCAGCCGCTCTTCGCCATCGAATAAGCGGACGACATCGATGAGGGACATCAAGAAAATCCTGATCGCCAATCGCGGCGAGATTGCCTTGCGCATCCTGCGCGCCTGCCGCGAAATGGGCATTAAGACGGTTGCGGTATACAGCCAGGCGGATCGCGATCTCAAGCACGTGCTGCTGGCGGACGAGGCCGTGTGCATCGGTCCACCGAACGCGCAGAAGAGTTATCTGAACATGGCCGCGCTGATCAGCGCGGCGGAAGTCACGCAGGCCGACGCGATTCATCCCGGCTATGGTTTTCTGTCCGAGAACGCCGACTTCGCCGAGAGCGTGGAGAAGTCCGGTTTCATCTTCATCGGCCCGAAGTCCGAAACCATTCGTCTCATGGGTTCAAAGACCAACGCCAAGGCCGAGATGATCGCCGCTGGCGTGCCCTGCGTGCCGGGCTCAGACGGTGTGCTGCCGGAAGACGAGGCCGAGTGTCTGGAGATTGCCGAGAAGGTCGGCTATCCCGTGCTGATCAAGGCCGCCAGCGGCGGCGGTGGGCGCGGCATGCAGGTGGTGCGGGAAGCCGGCGAGCTGATCGAAAGGATCCAGATTGCACGCACCGAGGCGCTCAACGCCTTCAAGGACGCCAGCGTTTTTCTGGAGAAGTACCTGGAAACGCCGCGTCATGTGGAAATTCAGGTGCTGTCCGACGGTCAGGGCAACGCCATCTATCTGGGTGAGCGCGACTGCTCGATGCAGCGTCGCAACCAGAAGGTTGTCGAAGAGTCACCAGCGCCCGGTATCACGGATGAGCAGCGCGAAGAGATCGGCATGCTGTGCGTGGAGGCCTGCAAGCGCATTGGCTATCGCGGCGCCGGCACCTTTGAATTTCTCTACGACGCCGGGCGCTTCTACTTCATCGAAATGAATACGCGCATCCAGGTTGAGCATCCGGTGACTGAAATGGTCACGGGCGTTGACCTGATCCGCGAGATGATCCGCATTGCCGACGGCAAGAAGCTGACCAAGAAGCAGAGCAATATCCGCCTGCGCGGCCACGCTATCGAGTGCCGCATCAACGCCGAAAACGCTCGCACGTTCTCGCCCAGCCCTGGCGAGATCAAGAAGTACCACGCGCCCGGCGGCCCCGGCGTGCGCATGGATACGCACATCTATTCGGGCTACAAGGTGCCGCCGCATTACGACTCGATGATCGGCAAGCTGATCTGCTGGGGCAATACACGCGAATCAGCGATCAATCGCATGAAGGGCGCGCTGTCCGAGATGATCATCGAGGGCATCGAAACCAACGTCGCGCTGCAGCAACGCATCATGCGCGACGAGGCCTTCGTCAAAGGCGAACACGATATTCACTATATGGCGGGCATGCTCGAACGCTGGGCGCAGGAGGGGTGAGGGGTGAGGAGTGAGGAGTGAGGCGCAGCAGCTTCTCGCGCCGCTCCCAGTCGGCCCCGTCGTCCTGTTTTTTTTGAGCATCACCCCTCACGCCTTACCCCTCACCCTTCACGCACATGAAACCCGTCTTCCTCACCCAATTCCTGATCGAAGAAATGCGCGAGCGCGGCGAGCAGATGCCCGATCTGCGCCTGCTCATCGAAGTAGTCACCCGCGCCTGCAAGCGCATTTCGATTGCCATCGGCAAGGGCGCGCTCGGCGGCGTGCTCGGCGATGCCGGCACCGGCAATGTTCAGGGTGAGGCGCAGAAGAAGCTGGATGTGCTGTCCAACGACATCCTGCTTGAAGCCAATGAATGGGGTGGTCACTTGGCCGCGCTCGCCTCGGAGGAAATGGACGAGGCGGTGATGATCCCCGAGCAGTATCCGAAGGGCGGGTACCTGCTGCTGTTCGACCCGCTCGACGGCTCATCCAATATCGATGTGAACATCTCCGTCGGCACCATCTTCTCGGTGCTGCGCGCGCCGCGTCGCGCCGCCGGCTCGCTGGAAGAATCTTTTCTGCAGCCCGGCACTCAGCAGGTCTGCGCCGGCTATGCGCTGTACGGACCGAGCACGCAGCTGGTGCTGACCATCGGCACCGGCGTGCATGTGTTCACCCTGGATCGCGAGCTCGGCAGCTTCGTGCTCACGCAGCGCAAAGTGCGCATTCCGGCGGATACCAAGGAATTCTCGATCAATGCCTCCAACGCGCGCTTCTGGGAAGCGCCCGTGCAGCGCTATATCAACGAGTGCATGGCTGGAAAGGACGGACCCAGGGGCAAGGATTTCAACATGCGCTGGGTCGCATCCATGGTTGCAGACGTGCACCGCATCCTGACGCGCGGCGGCGTGTTCATGTATCCGCTGGATTCAAAGACCAAGGAACAGGGCGGAAAATTGCGCCTGCTGTACGAGGCCAATCCGATGAGCTTCATCGTCGAACAGGCCGGTGGCGCCGCAAGCACGGGACGCGAGCGCATTCTTGCCATGCAACCGCACAAGCTGCATCAGCGGGTGCCGGTGATCATGGGCTCGAAGAACGAGGTCGAGCGCGTGGTCGGATATCACGTAGACAGCTAGGGCCTGGATATGCCGCGCAACGCCCTGTACGCACAATCCGGCGGGGTGACTGCGGTCATCAATGTCTCGGCCCAGGGCGTGATCGAAACGGCGCGACGACACCCGGACCAAATCGGCAAGGTCTATGCGGGTCGCAATGGGATTCTCGGCGTGCTCGCCGAAGACCTGATCGATACCTCGCAGGAATCCGACGCCGCCATCGCGGCGCTGCGTCACACACCGGCTGGGGCCTTTGGCTCCTGTCGCTACAAGCTCAAGTGCCTGGATCAGAACCGCGCCGAATACGAGCGCCTGATCGAGGTGTTCCGTGCGCATGACATCGGCACGTTCTTCTACAACGGCGGTGGCGATTCTGCCGACACCTGTCTGAAGGTCGGCCAGCTCAGCACCGCGCTCGGTTATCCGATCCAGGCCATCCATGTGCCCAAAACCATGGATAACGACCTGCCGCTGACCGATTGCTGCCCGGGCTTCGGATCGGTGGCCAAGTACACCGCCGTGTCGATTCGCGAGGCGGGCTTCGATCTGGCCAGCATGGCGCACTCCTCGACCCAGGTTTTCATTCTCGAAGTGATGGGGCGTCATGCGGGCTGGACGGCCGCGGCCGGTGGTCTTGCGGCAGAACAGGACGGTGAGGCGCCGCAGCTCATCTTGTTTCCCGAGATCGTGTTCGACCAGGCCAAGTTTCTGGAGGCCGTCGACGCCTGCGTCAAACGCCACGGCTACTGTGCCATCGTCGCCAGCGAAGGCATACGCCTGGCCTCGGGCGCGTTTGTATCGGAGGCCGGTGGCAAGGATGCTTTCGGCCACACCCAGCTGGGCGGGCTCGCGCCGCTGCTGGCCAGGCTCGTCGGTGATCAGCTCAAGTACAAGCAGCATTACGCGGTTGCCGACTACCTCATGCGTGCCGCGCGCCATATTGCCAGCGCCGCCGATGTCGAGCAGTCCTATGCCGTCGGACGGGCGGCGGTGGAACTGGCGCTGGCGGGACGCAGCGGCGTCATGGTCAGCATTGAGCGGAAATCTGATACGCCCTATGTCTGGACCACCGGCGCAGTGCCGCTGGATCAGGTGGCCAATGTGGAGCGCAAGCTGCCACGCGATTTCATCCGCGCGGATGGATTCCACATCACGGATGCCTGTCGGCGTTATCTGTCACCGCTGATTCAGGGCGAGGACTACCCGCCGTACCGCAATGGCCTGCCGGACTACGCCCATCTGCGCAATGCCGGCGTCGCCAGAAAACTAGGCGACTTCAAGTAGTCCGGCGCGTCTCCCGCCTCCGCATTCACGGAACCGGCTACTGATGTGGATTCGATCAGTTGTTCACGCCGTAGATCTTGTGGCTGTGGTGATCCTTGGGCTCCCACAGCGCGATGCCATTCTCGACGTCGAGCGAGGGTATCAGCGCCTCGCCGCGTGAGGCGGAGTCGACAAACGCCGCTTCCAGCGTACGCACCAAGGCACGTGCATTGCCGTGCCAGCGGCACTCGCGAATGCGCTCCCAGGCCTCATCCTGCAAGCCCGTGGGCGCCTTCCAGCTGGTGCAGCCGGCGCCCAGACGCGCGAGCGTGGTGGCGGTGACCGCAATCATCTCTTCCTCGCGCTGCGCCAGTTCCGGCACTTGCAAGGTCGCCGCGCCAAGGCGGGTGAATTCATCGATGTTTACCGAGTCCATCAGGTGCTGCCAGCCGCGATTGGTGGCGAACAGCAGCGCGCAATCCAGCTTCTGTTTTGCCGCGGCACCGAAGGGCAGGTACTGGCCGTTGTCCAGTGCCTCCATCAACACTTCCATGACCGGACCCATGACGCCGTGGCTTTCATCCAGGAAGCACACGCCGTCGCGCGCCTGCGTGAACGCACCAATACGCGCACCGGCGCCGGGAAACGCGCCGGCCACATGGCCGCACAGCAGGGACTTGACCGCTGACTTGTCGCCGGTATTTTCCGCCGCCAGATTCACCGATACAAAGCGCCCTTTGTTGCGCACCAGAAAGTAGTAGTACGCCAGCGAAGTCTTGCCGCTACCGGGACCGCCGAGCAGATAGGCGCGATTGATACCGTTCTGCGCATAGGCGCGTACACGTGCCACCAGCGCCTGCAGCTTCGGGCTGAACACATAGAAATTGCGCCAGGTCTGATTCTCCACTTCCGTGGTCATCGGCATGCGGATGACATTGTCCTCGCGCACCGGCGTCATGCGCTCGCTCAGCTGCGCGGCCACCGCATCCAGATCCGTGGCCATCAGCAGACGCAGACCGCCAAGACGATGCTCACCTGCGCGCCGATCCAGCCAGCGGCCCAGCGCCGCGAGCTGCGCCGGCTTGATCGCGAGAATCAGCGCGATGCTGCGGCCGCTGCGACGCAAGGCGAGAATCGCATCGGCCAGCGCATCGAGCTTGACCGGATCGATGAACAGCGCGAGCACATAGTCGCTGTCGATGGACTCGCGCTCGAAACCCGGCGGCAACCCGCGAAACTCAAAGCGCTTGCCGGCGGCCAGATGTTGGTGGAACGCTCCCACGCGCTCCTGATCACGCAACTGCGCCTCGGCGGTGTAGATCACCAGATCGGGCACGGCCGCACGCTCGGAGGCCGAAGCAGAATGCGTCTTTTTCTGGCTGATCCCGAACATGCGTGGCTCCCTGGCGATTGGCGAACGCTAAGCGTCCCGCACGATAGCCTTGGAACAGAACCGATGAACAGCCGGACCGATCTGACCGGCGGCTTCAAGTCTCGCCGAGGGTCGGCTCCGCCTCAGGGAACCGACGTCCCCTTGGTGGGCAGGGCGACGATGGCCGAGCGGATCTGCCGCAGCTTGGCCTGCACGCGTGCAGCGTTGTCGCGCCCCATGCGCAGCAAGGTCTTCTGCCCGGACGACAGCGCCTGCAATTCAGGATCGGCGTACAGGTAGATCACCTTGGGACGCACCAGCGCAATCGGCTCATCGACCACGGGCGTGGCCAGCAGATGGTCGATGATGGTGATGAGTCGATCGTTGAAATAGCGCGCCCGCGGGTTGCCGGCGCGGTCGTACGCATCCTGGAACAGCGGGTAGTAGCGCTGATAAGCCGCGGCGAGCCGCGTTGCATCAACGCGCTCCAACATCGCCACAGAGGGTTCGTAACGTGCCACATTGGTCGTCGCGATCTCGATGCGTTGGCCTCGCTCTTCTCCGGCAAGGGTCAGGGTGTTGGCCTGGAAACTACCGGCCACACGTCGCACCGGCCGCAACCACAGCGGCAAGGCCTCGCGATCCAGCGAATCCACCAGCAGTACCAAGCGGTGTATGAATTCGCGCGGCAGCAGGAAGGACTCCACTGGCTCGGCGCCAAAGAGTTCGCGCAAAGTCTGCATCGCACTGCCGTCGCTTTCCTCCAGCGGCGGTGTCGGCGTGGCATCGGCCACGGGTTCGGGCATGGGGTGCTGGATCGGCGCATCCTGCATGGCCTGCTCGGGCACTTCGACGACATCCTCGACCAGCGCCGTTGAAGGGCTCACCACGGCGACAGGTTCGTCCTTGGGCATGAAGACGTACCAATAGCCGCCGGCCAACACCGCGATGCCGATGGCCAAACCCACCCAGGCGGAGCGCGTCATCATCCTTGCAGAGTCTCCTTGATTGGCTGTTTGCATCCTGATTGAAGCAGGCGCGTCAGTGATGACCGCCTTGTCACCGTGAAGTTCGCTGCCTCGCAAGCCTCAAGCGGCGCAGACCTCGGCCAGTAATTCATACGAGCGCAGGCGCGCTTCATGACTCCAGACATTGGTCACGATCATCAATTCGTCAGCATCACAGTCCTGCTGCATGACTTCCAATTGTCGCCGAACCGAATCCGGCGTGCCGACCACACTGGGGCCGCGCAGACGCCGCAGGTTCTCGCGCTCGTGTTCACTCCAGGGATACGCCATCGCCTCGGCCGGGTTCGGCAGCGGCAGGAATTCGCCACGCGACATGCGCAGCCAGAACAATTCCATGGTCGACTCCAGCTCGCGCGCTTCGGCCTCGGTGTTCGCACAGATCACGGCGACCGCAAGAATCGCATGCGCCTTCGGAAATAATTCCGAGGGACTAAAGCTGCTCTTGTACGACTCGATGGCAGGCTTCGGGGATTCCGGACTGAAATGACTGGCGAAGGCGTAGCCGAAACCGGATGCGCCCGCTGCACTGGCGCTGGCGCCGCTGGAACCGAGTATCCAGACCGGCGGCAGCGCCGCGTCATCCGGCATCACGCGCACGCGGTGCAAGGGATGACCCGGCGAGAACCGCGCCTGCGACAGAAACAGCAGCTCCGACATCAGCGGCGAGAATTGCTCGCCGTTGAATGCACGCAGTGCGCGGGTGGCGCCGGGTTCAGACCCCGGTGCACGGCCTATGCCCAGGTCGATGCGCCCGGGATGCAGTGCCGCCAGCGTGTGAAACGCTTCGGCCAAACGCAGCGGCGCGTGATTGGGCAGCATCATGCCGCCGGAGCCGACGCGGATGCGCTGCGTATGACAGGCCACATGGCCGATGAGAATTTCCGGCGCGCTACTGGCCACGCTGGGCATGCTGTGATGCTCGGCAAACCAGTAGCGCGCGAAACCCAGACGGTCTGCGCGCTGTGCCAGATCCACCGTGCGACGCACGGCCTGCGAGGGCGCAAGACCCTCGGGGACTGGCGCCAGATCAAGCACGGACAAGGGAAGCTTCATCATGCTGAAATTCAGGCCTTGCCTAGAAAGTCCACCTTGCCGATGTCCACGCCGTTATGTCGCAGGATGTTGTAAGCGGTGGCGCTGTGAAAATACACGTTGGGAATGACAAAGCCCTGCAAATAGCTCAGACCGTCGAAATTCAAGTCACCCCGGGGCGTCTTCATGACGATGGGCTTGGCTTCCGTGCCATCGATCTGCTCGGGCCGGACACCTGCAAGCACGTCCAAGGTTGCGTCGATTCGCGCCTGCAGCTCACCAAGCGTCTGCTCCTTGTCCTCGAACTTCGGCGCGTCAATCCCGCCCAGGCGCACCACGCAGCCCTTGGACATGTCACAGGCGACTTGCACCTGAAAACTCAGCGGCCGCATGTTCGGATACAACCGAAACCCGACTAATGCAGCGTGGTCAATCTTGTTGGCTTCGCAGTGTTCGGCGCCCTTACCCAGAACATGATGCAGATTGCGCAGGGCGCGTGACAGCACCGGGACCGATGCGTGGTACATGCTCAAACTCATGACGTGCTCCAGTAGAGATGCCAGATTCTACGCGCGCAGAAGTCGGCCTTGCGCCTAGTCCGAGTCCTTACTGGGTCGGCGCAGGCGCTTGACCTGACCGCGCTGAGTCTTTTCGTCCACGCGCTTGCGCTTGGACGCGCGCGGCACGCGCGTCGGCTTACGGGTACGCGGTGGCGTGGCGCTAGCCGCGAGCAGCTCGCCTAGCCGGGCCAGCGCAGCAACACGATTCTGTTCCTGACTGCGATGTTGCTGCGCCTTGATCACGATCACGCCGTCGCGATTCAGGCGCTGGTCGCGGCGTGCGAGCACACGTTGCTTCCAGGCTTCGGGCAGGCTGGAGGCGCGCACATCGAAGCGCAGATGAATCGCGGTGGCGGTCTTGTTGACGTTTTGCCCACCGGCGCCCTGGGCGCGCACTGCGTCGAGCTCGATCTGTGCAAGCGGCAGCGCGAACGTCGGCGTGATCTGCAGACACTCGGCGCGCTCGTCCATCGCCTCCTGGTTCACGACCTGGGTCCCACGATCTGCTGTAGCGCCGTCAGAAATCCATCGACGTCTTCGCCGGTGTTGTCCTTGCCCAGGCTCACGCGAATGGCGCCCTTGGCGGTGTCGCGATCATGACCCAGCGCGAGCAACACGTGGCTGGGCTCGCCCGAGCCCGACGCACAGGCCGAACCCGACGACACCGCGTAACCCTTGCGGTCCAGCGCCATCAGCAGCGCCTCACCGTCCCAGCCATGCAGCATGAACTGCAGGGTATTGGGCAGGCGATCTGCAGCGCCTGCGGCGAAGATCAGCGCGTCACGCCGCGCACGCAGCCCAGCTTCGAGCCGTGCGCGCAAGCTCAGCGCCTGTGCCGCGCGTTGTTCGAGTTCTTTTGCCGCGAGTTCCGCCGCAGCACCAAAGCCGACGATGGCCGCGACGTTCTCGGTACCGCCGCGAAGGCCACGTTCCTGCGCGCCGCCATGCTGGACCGGATGCAGTTCGACATGACTGCGCACCACCAGCGCACCCGCGCCCTTGGGCCCGTAAATCTTGTGCGAGGACAGGCTCAGCAGGTCGCAGTCCAGCGCCTGCACATCCACCGCGATCTTGCCCAGCGCCTGCACCGCATCGACGTGCACCAGCGCCTGCGTCGCATGCGCAAGCTCCGCGACGCGCGCCACATCCTGGATCACACCGGTTTCATTGTTGGCGCGCATCACCGACACCAGCCGCAGTGCGCCGCGCGCGAGTTGGGATTCGAACGCGGAAAAATCGATCAAGCCATCTGCATCGACGGCGATGGCTTCCACACCCCAACCGGAGGCCGCGAGCGATTCTGCCGCCTCCATCACCGCCGGATGATCGGTGGCGCCATACAGCACACGCGAGGCAGGTTCGCCCTGCGTGGCGCCCTTGAGCGCGAGATTGTTCGCCTCAGTGCCGCCCGAGGTCCAGACGATTTCCTTGGCCTCGCAGCCGACCAGAGCGGCGACCTGCACCCGCGCCTGCTCCACCGCGTCGCGCGCGATGCGACCGTAACGATGCAGGCTCGATGCGTTCGCAGACAGGCCGCCGAGGTGCGGCAGCATCGCCTCCAGCACCCGCGGATCGAGGTGCGTGGTGGCGTTATGGTCGAGGTAGGTGGGCATATTGCGAAGCATTAAGCGCGCGCGGCGGAGGCCTGAATCGCTCGCGTTTCAGGTTTTCTCGTTGGGCCGCGCTTCACCCGAGGCCAGCGAATCGATCGCCTTGCCCTCGCGGCAGAACTCCGGCAGTTCGACCTTGGACAGCTCCATCTCCGGCATGCGCGAGTCCATCTGATGCAGGGCCTTGCAGACCTGCACCAGACGCTCATCAAGACGATCAATGTGCTCAGCCAATCCTGCGAAGGCATTGGCCACCGGATCGGTCATGTCGCGCGTCAGACCGTAGGCATCAAAGCCGAGCTTGGCGGCCGCCGCGCTCAGCGCGGGCGAAGGCTCTGCCGCGACGATACGCGCGGGAATACCGACGACTGTTGCGCCGGGCGGCACTTCCTTGACCACAACCGAGTTGGAACCGACGCGCGCGTTCTCGCCGACCGTGAAAGGACCGAGCACCTTGGCACCGGCCCCGATCACCACGTTATTGCCCAGAGTGGGATGACGCTTGCCCTTGTCCCAGCTGACGCCGCCGAGCGTGACGCCGTGATACAGCGTGACGTCATCACCGATCTCTGCGGTCTCGCCGATCACCACGCCCATGCCGTGATCGATGAACAAGCGATGCCCGATCTTCGCGCCGGGATGAATCTCGATCCCCGTGAGCCAGCGCGCCACATGCGAGTTCAGACGCGCCAGCCAGCGAAAGCCGCGCGTCCACAGCCAGTGACTCACCCGATGTCCCCAGACCGCGTGCAGGCCCGGGTAGCAGGTGAGGACTTCCAGGGTAGAACGCGCGGCGGGGTCGCGCGCGACCACGCTGCGGATATCGTCACGGATGCGGGACAACATGGCAGGAAGCCGGTGAAAACGAGTCTCTATTTTAGCGCCGCTGCCAGATTGTCTTGCCGCTGTTGCTCTCGGTGACCAGGTAAGGATCGGCAAAACGGTAGCGCGTGGCTGGTTCGAAGCCCGCGGCGCCGTCCGTTTGCACGTAGAGAATCCCGTCGCGCGTCTGCCAGCGGCCGCTGAATTCGAGCTTGCGCCCGGAGCCATAGCTCCAGTCGCCGCCACCGCCCGCGGACTCGGCCCACTGCGAGATGCGGCCGTCGGCGCTGATCTCCGCGGTGCGCTCCGTGGAGAACATGCCGGGATTCGGGCCGCCGCCACCGCCCAGGGTCTCGCTGCTGGTCCACACGCCGACCAGCCGCGCATCCAGCGCACCGGCCGCGCTTGCCGGAGGAGCCTTGCCGCCGGCGTTCGTACCTTCGCGCACGAACCGCGCCTGGGATTCGCGCTGGTCGCCGGTGAGCGGGTTCTGGGCGCGGATGCGCGCGTCGAATACGCCGGCTTGCAGCGGCCCTTCGATCTGCGCGATCTCCAGGTCGCTGGCTGGGTCGCGCACGCTCAGGCGCAGCGTCCCGCCTTGCTGCGTGCCGCGCACATTGAAGCGCAGCTCGCCTTCGGCGTAGCTGCCGGCCAGTTGCGCGTCCAGGGTGAGGACGGTGCCCACGCCTTCCACCGAGGCGTGGTAGCGCCCCGCGGGACCCGTCGATTGCGCGAGCGCGAGCCCGCTGAGCAGCACCAGGCCAACGGCAAGGATTCGGAATGTCATGGCGTCTCCTGGTCGGGCGGCGGCGTGCCGGCGTCTGGCTTGTGCGGCTTTTGCGTGCCCGCCTTGAGGCCCGCGCGCAGGCCGACGCCAACGCCGCGATTCACCGCGTCGATGGTGCCGTAGACCGCGTCGGAGATCAGGTCGTGCGAGGCGCGCACGATGCGGGTGGTGTCGCGCGTGGCCGGAATCGCTTCCAGCACGGTGAACGGAATCGCCGCGATGCCCTTGTGAATCGCGCGCACCGCGAGCGTGCCGCCGGACACCAGGCCCTCGGACAGGCGCTGCGCGTCGGCGAGCTGGCGGTCGGCAATCCATAAGCGCTGCGCTTCTGCGTTCACCACCGCGCAGCGATCCAGCGTGGCGCTCGCCGCGTGCAGGCGCAGGCCCAGCACCCCGCTCCACGCGCCCAGCGCGAACGTGGCGATCAGCAGCGCCAAAGTGGACAGGACCTCAATCACGCCCGACGACCTGCACCTCGGCCACCACGCCCCACTTGAGCACCTCGACCCGCATCATCTTGGCCGCCTCGTGCGCCACGATGCGGCGCACGATGCCCTGCGTGATGCGCCCCGCCACGCCGGCCAGCCAGTGCTTCTGCGCCGCGAGTTCCATCGGGTTGAGGATGCGCAGCGACAGCAGCGGCGTGTCCTCGCGCGCGATGCGCCGTAATTCCTCGGGCACCGCGGCGGTTCCGCCCAGTGCCGCGCCACGCGCTTCGAGTGCGCGCAGCTCGCGGTGCAGGCGCGCGTGGCGCCAGCCGAGCAGCGTCAGCGCAGCCAGATTCAACAACAGCAGGATCAGGACAAGGTTCATGCAGGATCGGTAGGTTCGGATTTGGCCGGCGATGCGCGCCGCGTACGCACTCTCGGTGTTTCCACCGAGGTGAGGATGCCGCGCAGGATGTTCACCTCGTTCAAGTCGGGGCGCGCGCGATTGATCAACTGGCGCAGGCGGCGCATCAGCAGGCGCGGGTTTTCCGGATCGAGGAAGCCGGTGGCGAGCAACACACGCTCCAGGTGCTCGTAGAGATTCTCGGTCTGCTCGTGGGTGGGCGGCACGTACCAGGGATGGCCGTCCTTGGGCGACACGCGCGGCACCGCGATAGCGGCCTTGCGCAGTTCCCAAGCATAGAGCTGTACCGCGGCGGCGAGATTGAGCGAGGAATAACCCGGATTGGCCGGCACCAAGGTGCGCGCCTGGCAGTAGTCGAGTTCTTCATTGGTCAGGCCGGTGCGCTCGGCGCCAAACACCAAGGCCACATCGGCGATCTGCGCCGCATCGACCAGGCGTGTCGCGGCCTCGGTCGGCTGCAGCGGTTCATCGCCCAGATGCCGTGGCCGCGCCGAGGTGGCGACCACCCAGCTGCAATCCGCCACGGCCTGCTCGAGGGTCTCGACCACCACGGCGTTTTCCAGCACCTGCTCGGCGCCCGCGGCGCGGCGCGTGGCCTCGTCGTCAGGGAACAGGCGCGGCTTGACAAGCGTCAGCCGCGTCAGGCCCATGGTCAGCATGGCGCGCGCGGCGGCGCCGATATTGCCCGGATGCGTGGTGGCAACCAGAACCACGCGGATGCGCGAGAGGATGGGGTCGGGTGCAGTACTCAGCGTGTGATTCCTTTCATGTCGATCAGCGCAGGTCTCGCTTGGAAGCGCGCAGAAAAATTTCTTTCAACGACACCGCAGGTGCTTAGCGCAGCCCTGCCTTAAACTGTGGGCATGCATCCCCTGATCAATATCGCCGTTTCGGCCGCTCGCACTGCGGGCAATTACATCATGCGCAACCTGGACCGGGTGCCCAACCTGCAGATTGATCGCAAGGGGCGCAACGACTTTGTCACTCAGGTCGACCGCAACGCCGAAGCCGAGATCATCAAGGTGATTCACAAGGCCTATCCGGCGCACGCGATCCTGGGCGAGGAAGGCGGTCAGCTTGGCGATAACGAGGTGACGTGGATCGTCGATCCGCTCGACGGCACCACCAATTTCTTGCACGGCTTTCCGCACTTCGCGGTGTCCCTCGGTATCTCGGTGAAGGGCAAGCTCGAACACGGCGTGATCTACGCGCCCTGCACGCAGGATCTATACATCGCCAGCCGTGGAGCGGGCGCCACTTTGAACAACCGCAAGATGCGCGTCAGTGCCACCAAGGACATGGACCAGGCGCTGATCGGCACCGGCGTGCCGCTGCGCGAATCCGG
The DNA here is from genome assembly GCA_052387335.1 of Panacagrimonas sp. Lineage (GTDB taxonomy): Bacteria > Pseudomonadota > Gammaproteobacteria > Nevskiales > Nevskiaceae > Panacagrimonas. Next base: position 15,420 of record JBQTJH010000059.1, read on the forward strand.
CCTGGATGCCTATCTGCCCATGTTGCGCAGCGTGGTAGCCAATAGCGCGGGGATTCGTCGCGGCGGGTCCGCGGCACTGGATCTGGCCTATGTTGCCTCGGGTCGACTGGACGCGTTCTGGGAATTGAACCTCAAGCCCTGGGACATCGCCGCTGGCATCGTCATGGTGCATGAGGCGGGTGGCATGGTCAGTGAGATCTACGGCCAAGCGGACGTGCTGGCCAGCGGCAACATCCTGGCCGGAAACCCCAAGCTGCACCCGGCGTTCGCCGATCTGCTGCGTTCCGCTTCTGGCGGGTTCACCGCCGCAGCACCAGCCGAATAGCGCGCCAGGGCCTGGATGGAGTTCACCAACCAGATCATCTTTCTTGCGGGGGTGCTGTTCATCACGAGCATCCTGGCCACGGTGATCACGCCGCGCCTGGGCGTACCGCTGCTGCTGGTATTCCTGATCATCGGCATGCTGGCCGGTGAGAACGGTCCGGGCGGCATCCATTTCGAGGATTACGGCCTGGCCAATCTGGCCGGCACCGCGGCCTTGTCAGTGGTGTTGTTCGATGGCGGCATGCGCACGCGCCTGGCCAGTTTCCGCGTCGGGCTGCGCCCGGCAGTCAGCCTGGCGACATTGGGCGTGCTGATCACCGCCGGCATCTGCGGTGCGTTCGCTACCTGGTTGCTGGAGCTGTCCTGGGCGGAGGGCCTGCTGATCGGCGCCATCGTCGGCTCCACCGACGCCGCCGCGGTGTTTTCCCTGCTGCATACCAACGCCGTGCGCCTCAACGAGCGCGTGACCTCGATTCTGGAAATCGAGTCCGGTGCCAACGATCCAATGGCGGTATTCCTGACGATCGCCCTGCTGCAATACATCCTGTTGCCAGCTGATTACGAAATGCTGGATTCGCTGCTGCTGTTCGTGCAGCAGATGGGGTTGGGCGCACTGATCGGCATCGGCGGCGGCCGCGCCCTGGTGTGGGCCATCAATCGCCTCGAATTGAGCGAGTCGCTGTACCCGCTGCTGGCCTTCTTCGGCGGCCTGCTGATTTTTGGCATCACCGGCCTGCTTCACGGCAGCGGCTTTCTGGCCGCCTACCTCGCCGGCGTCATCGTCGGAAATCGGCGCACGCGCGCTTTTGCCGGCATTCGCCGCTTTCACGACGGCGTCGCCTGGATGGCGCAGATCGGCATGTTCGTCGGTCTGGGTTTGCTGGTGACGCCAACCGAGTTGCTACCCATCGCCGACGAAGGCCTGCTGATTGCCCTGGTGTTGATCGTGCTGGCACGCCCTGTCGCGGTGACGGTCTCACTGCTGCCGTTCCGCCTACCGCTGCGCGAGCAGATCTACATGTCCTGGGTGGGCTTGCGCGGCTCGGTGCCGATCGTGCTCGCCACCTTCCCGCTGCTCGCCGGGGTGGGCAATGCCAGCCTGTTCTTCAACATCGCGTTCTTCATCGTGCTGGTATCGCTGGTGGTGCAGGGCTGGACCCTGGCCCCCGCCGCGCGCCTGCTGGGCCTGCAACTGCCCAGCGCCGGCACCTTGATCAATCGCCTGGACTTTGATCTTCCCGGCACGCGCGGATATGAAATTGTCAGCTATCGCATCGGCGATTCCTCGCCACTGATCGGCATGAAGTCGCGTCAACTGCCGCTGGACGACGTGTCCCGCATCGTCTGCATCGCGCGTCGCGGCAAGATCATCAGCTACCGCGACTGGGGCAATCTGCGTGCTGGCGACTACATTTCGCTGCTGGCCTCGCAGGAGGAACTACCCAAGCTAGACGGCTTGTTCCAGGCGCAGGCCGCGCCCAAATCGGACGCGGCGGCGCAGCGCTTCTACGGTGAATTCCGGCTTGATCCGGCGGCACCGGCCGAAGCCTTGATCGAAGCCTACGGAGTCGATCTTCCCGAATCCGCACGCGGCCGATCCATCGCCGCATTCTTCGCCTCGGTGGTGCCGCGCCCGGTGGTCGGCGATCGGCTGCGCTTGGGCGAGCTGGAGCTGGTGGTCAAACGCATGGACGGTCAGCACATCAGCGAGGTGTGGCTGCGTCTACCGCACTGAGCCGGGGATTTTCGAACGTGCCAGTGGCACGTTCGCCCGGCGAAGGCCTTGGGGTTGGGGCCCCAAGGCATCGCGAAGCGAGCATCAGCCGTTCGACGCGCGCGGCAAAGCCGTGACCTCAGCGCAGGCCGCATCGAGCCGGCGCAGACCTTCCGCCGCTTCGGCCTCGGTCAACAGCAGCGAAGGCGCGAAGCGCAGCACGTCGGGACCGGCCACCAGTACCCAGAGTCCCTGACGCAGCGCGGCGCTGACCACATCCTTGGCGCGTCCCTTCCAGGCCGCACTCATTGGCGCGCCGAGCAGCAAGCCCATACCGCGCACGCCCTCGAATACACCGTAGCGCTTGGCGATGGCGGCGATGCCTTCGCGCAGCTGAGTACCCCGCGCGCGCACGTTGGCCAAGGTCTCGGGCTTGAGGATTTCATCCACCGCGGCCAGGGCCACCGCCGTCGCCAGCGGATTACCGCCGTAGGTCGAACCGTGTGTGCCGAAACCCAGACTGGCCGCCACGTCGTCCGTGGTCAGCATGGCCGACACTGGGAATCCGCCGCCCAGGCCCTTGGCCGTGGTGAGAATGTCGGGCGTCACCCCGAGTTGTTCATGCGCGAAGAAGGTGCCGCTGCGGCCGTTGCCGGTCTGTACCTCGTCGTAGATCAGCAAAGCCTGGTGTTGCGTGCACAGGGCGCGCACACCGCGCGCGAACTCCAGGGTCGCGGGCGTGACGCCGCCCTCGCCCTGCACGGGTTCCATCACCACCGCGCAGGTCCTGGATGAAATCGCTTTTTCCAGCGCCGCCAGATCATTGAACGGCAGGTGCGTGATGCCGCCAGGCAGTGGTTCGAAGCCCTCGGTGTACTTGGCCTGACCACCGACGCTCACCGTGAACAGGGTGCGTCCATGAAACGCGTTGTAGAAGGAAATGATCTCGCGCTTGTCCGCCGCGTGATGCAGCGACGCATGTTTGCGCGCGAGCTTGAACGCCGCCTCGTTGGCTTCGGATCCGCTGTTGGCAAAGAACACCTTGCTGGCGAACGTGGTCTCGATCAGTCGCTGCGCCAGACACAGGGCCGGTTCGTTGGTCATCACGTTGGACACGTGCCAGAGCTTGGATGCCTGCTCGTTGAGCGCCGCCACCAACCTGGGATGGCAGTGCCCAAGACCCGTCACCGCGATGCCGCAGGCGAAATCCAGGTATTCGCGTCCTTGCTGATCCCACAGGCGCGCGCCCTCTCCGCGAACCGGAACGATGTCGTTCGGCGCGTAATTCGGAGTCATGACCTGGTCAAAGGTCTTGCGGGAAACGGAAGACATGACACATCTCGGCGGCCGGGAAGCGTGAACGCTGCATGCGCTCATCGGTCGGCCTCTACGAATGAAATGTTAACCCGGGAAAAGCGCTTGCCGCGGATTTCGCGGGTGTGGAAATCAAGAAGCAAAGCATTTTTTGCCACAGATTTCGCAGATGAACGCGGATCAAGTGCCGGCTCCAATCCGCGTTCATCCGCGAAATCCGTGGCCAATTGCAGCATTCAGGGTTAATAGATCGCCCAATAAAAACGGGCGGAAGGGAAACCCTTCCGCCCGCGGGCACGAAGGGTAGGACTTAGTTCACACGCTCGAGCAAGGTCGCCACGCCCTGGCCCATGCCGATGCACATGGTGGCCAGGCCAAACTGCGCGTTCTTCTCCTGCAGCACATGCGCCAGCGCGCCGGTGATGCGCGCGCCCGAGCAGCCCAGCGGATGACCCAGGGCAATGGCGCCGCCCTTGATGTTGATGCGGTCGCCACGCTCAGTCAGCTTGAGATCCTTCATCACCGCCAGCGACTGCGCGGCGAAGGCCTCGTTCAATTCGAAGTAGTCGATCTGATCGATGCTGAGCCCGGCGTTCTTGAGCGCTTTCTGCGTCGCCGGCACCGGGCCGATGCCCATGATCGCGGGATTGCAGCCCGCGGCCGCGATGCCGACGATCTTCGCCAGCGGCTTGAGGCCCAGCGCTTTGGCCTTGTCTGCGCTCATCACCAGCACGCAGCTCGCGCCGTCCGAAATGGCCGAGCTGTTGCCCGCGGTGACCGAGCCCTTGGGATTGAACGCGGGCTTGAGCTTGGCCAGATCGCCCAGATTGGCGTCGCCGCGCACCACCTCGTCGAAATCCACCAGGATCGGCAAGCCGTCGGCATCGTGGCCTTCAATCGGCACGATCTGGCTCTTGTATTCGCCGCGGTCGAACGCAGCCTGCGCCTTCTGGTGCGAGGCCAGCGCGAACTGGTCCTGCACCTCGCGGTTGATCTGGTGCGTCTGCGTCAGCATCTCTGCGGTCAGACCCATCATCGCGGAGGCCTTGGCGGTGTTCAGAGACAGCTCGGGCGAGCCGTCGAAGCCATGCGTCATCGCAACGTGGCCCATGTGCTCCACGCCGCCGCAGATGAAGGTCTCACCATTGCCAGACTTGATATTGGCGTAGGCGATGTGAATCGCGCTCATCGACGAACCGCACAGGCGGTTCACCGTCTGGCCCGGCACGGTGATCGGCAGGCCGGCGAGCAGCAACGCGTTGCGGGCGATATTCATGCCCTGTTCCAGCGTCTGGTTCACACAACCCCAGATCACGTCCTCGACCTCGCTGGGCTTGAGCGCAGCGTTGCGCTTGAGCACGGCCTTCATGAGCTCGGCCGAGAGTACCTCGGCGCGCACATTGCGGAACACGCCGCCCTTGGATCGGCCCATGGGCGTGCGCACCGCGTCGACAATCACGACATCCGTCATTTCAATTCTCCAAGCAAGTCAGTGTGTGCGACTTACTTCTGGTGATAGGTTTCGCCCTTGGCCGCCATCTCACGCATGCGCGCGGTGGGCTCGTAGATCTTGCCGAGCGCGGCGTACTTCGCGCACTTCTCGATCACCGTCTTCATGCCGATGGTGTCGCAGTACTTGAACACGCCACCGCGGAACGGTGGGAAGCCCAGGCCCATGATCAGGCCCATGTCGACCTCGATCGCAGTCTCGACGATGCCCTCTTCCAGGCAGCGCGCGGCCTCGATGATCATCGGCAGCATCAGGCGTTCGATGATTTCCTCGTCGCCGAAATCACGCGTGCCATTGGGCTGCACCTGCTTGAGCAGCTCGTAGGTTTCCGGATCGGCCTTCTTCACCGGCTTGCCCTTGGGATCGGTCTCGTACTTGTAGAAGCCGACGCCGTTCTTCTGGCCAAAGCGCTTGGCCTCGAACATCACGTCGATGGCGGTGCGACGCGTGCGCGCCATGCGATCGGGATAACCCTCGGCGAGCACCGGGCCGATGTGATGGCTAGTGTCGATGCCCACCACGTCTTCAAGATACGCCGGGCCCATGGGCCAGCCGAAGTCTTCCATCACCTTGTCGGCCTTGACGAAGTCCATGCCCTCATTGACCGCGAATTCCCAACCGGCGAAGTACGGGAACAAGATGCGGTTGACCAGAAAGCCGGGGCAGTTCTTCACCACGATGGGCGTCTTGCCCATGGTGACGGCGTAGTTGGCCACCGTGCTGATCGCCTCCGCGCTGGTCTTGGGGCCGTAGATGACCTCGACCAGCGGCATCTTGTGCACCGGGTTGAAGAAGTGCATGCCCAGGAAATGCTCGGGCGATTTCATCGCGGTGGACAGCTCCTCGATCGAGATCGAGGAGGTGTTGGACGCGATGATGGTGCCGGGCTTGACCAGGCCCTCGATCTCCGCCAGCACACTCTTCTTGATCTTGGGGTTTTCCACCACCGCCTCGACCACCACGTCGACCCCGCCGAAATCGCCGTAGTTCAGAGTGGGCCGAATGCTCGCCAGCATCTTGCCGGCCTTTTCCGGCGTGAGCTTCTTGCGCTCCACTTCCTTGGCCAGCAGCTTGTTGGCCTCACCCATGCCTAGCGCCAGCTGCGCCTCGGCGATGTCCTTCATGATGATGGGCGTGCCCTTCACGGCACTGGTGTAGGCGATACCACCGCCCATGATGCCGGCGCCGAGCACGGCGGCCTGCTTCACCGGCTTGCCCGCCTTCACATAGCCCTTGGCCTTCTTCTTCAGAAACTGATCGTTCAGGAACAAGCCGACCAGCGCATCGGCCTGCGTGGTCTTGGCCAGCTTGGCAAAGGCCTGGCCTTCGATCTTGATCGCCTCGTCGCGGCTCTTGGAGGCACCCTTCTGGATGCTCTTCACCGCCTCGACCGGCGCCGGGTAATGCTTGCCGGCCTGGCCGGCGATGAAGCCCTTGGCGGTCTCGAACACCATCGAGGCTTCCATCGGATTGAGCTTTAGCGGGCCAGTCTTCTGCGCGCGACGCGCCTTCCAGTCACGCTGGCCGGCGTTGGCCTGATGGATCAGCGCGATGGCGGCGGATTTGAGCTTGTCACCGGCGACCACGGCGTCTACAGCATGAAATTTCAGCGCCGCGTCCGCCTTCACCGGATTGCCCGAGGCGATCCACTCAATGGCGTTGTCCGCGCCGCACAGGCGAGTGGAACGCACCGTGCCGCCGAAGCCGGGAATGATGCCCAGCTTCACTTCCGGAAAGCCGATCTGCGCGGTGCTGGACATGACGCGGTAGTCGGTGGCCAGGCACATCTCGAAACCGCCGCCGAGCGCCATGCCGTTGATGGCCGTGACCGACGGGAACGGCAGATCTTCGATGGCCATGAACACCTTGTTGGCCTCGAAGGTCCAGCCGGCAATCTCCTCTTCGGACTTCTGGAAGATGGCGCCGAACTCGGTGATGTCGGCGCCGACGATGAACACGTCCTTTGCCGAGGTCACGATCAGACCCTTGAGGCCCGTTGCCGCCGCGAGAGCCTGGCCAGCCTCGCCTAGTTCAAGCACGGTGCGAGCGTCGAACTTGTTGATCGACTCGCCGTCGCGATCAAAGCAGAGTTCTGCAATCTGCTCCTCCGGATGTAGCACTACCTTCAACGACTTGCCCTGGTACATGGCGGATCGAACCTCCGATTACGAAAAAAAGACTGAAATTCCGCGAAACGATCCGCGCCGGACCGATTCGAAAAAATCTGGGGAGTGCGCCCCGGCCATCTCAGACAGGGGTCGACGGGGCCGGGACCCTCGGCGGACGGCGATCATAGCGGTCGCGGTCGGCGGCCGTAAATGCCGGCCGCGACGCCTGCGTGCGGCGGAATTTCCATGAAAAACCTTCGTTTGACAGTCACTTCCAGCGCTGACTATGCTCAAAACGCAACATCCACATAACGAAGTCAAGGGGAGTGTCATGGCCGCCAGGGATACGCTGGATCAGCTCAAATCAAACATCGAACGTCTGGGGCGTGACTCGCTCGACGTCGTCTCCAATGCCAGCCGTATCGTGTTCGAAGGCGTGCAGAAGCTCGCCGAACAGGAATTGCAGGCGCTCAACGACTACTACAAGAGCGCCACCGCCAAGCTCAAGGACGCCGGCGGCAGCGGCCCCAGCGGCTACCAGGACATGGCGGCCCAGCAGCTCGACCTGTTGCAGGACACGGTGCAGAAAGTCATCTCGCACGCTCGCGAATCGCTGACCATCATTTCGCAGACCCGCGCCGAACTGACCCGCCTGATCGGCAGCAGTGACTCGGTGCTCAGCGCCAAGGCCCTGACCCGCATCACGGCGCCGGCGCAAAAGGCGATCGAAGACGTCAAGAAAGCAGCGGCCAAGGCACAGAAGAACGCAGCGAAAACGGCGCAGGACATGAAGAAGTCACTGGAGAAGGAGCTGGCCTACGCTGAAAAGAAGGGTAAGGCGGCGGTCAAGCAGGGCGAGAGCAAGGCAAGGGCGGTCAGCAAGACCGTGAAGACCAAGATCGAGTCGGTGCTGGACATCAGCGCGCCGCCGGCTGCGGTGAAGCGAGCGGTCAAAGCCAAGCCCTCGCCGGAATCGCGTGCCAATCGCGCCACCAGCAAGGCCAAGAAGCAACCGGCCACGCGCAAATCCACGAAGTAAGCTCGCCTCAGCCGCCTACGCCGCCGGCCCCGTGCCGGCGGTTTAGTTTGTGACCCCAGAAACGCAATGACCCCCCCCAGTGCCCCGCTTTCCATCGACCTGAGTACCGAGGCCTGCCGTCTGCTGGCCGACGCCAGCCGCGTGCGACTGCTGCTGCTGCTGGAGGCGCAGGCCTTGTCGGCGGCCGAGCTCACCGAGATCACCGGCCTTGCGCAAAGCCGCGTGTCCACCCATCTGGCGCGACTCAAGCGCGCTGGGCTGGTTCATGACGAGCGCACCAGCGGCGCGGCGCTGTATTCGAGCAAGACCGAGGACGAGGCCGCCGCGGCGGGCGCGATCTGGAACCTGCTGCGTCCGCGTCTGGACGACCCGCAGGCGCGACTCGACCGCGAAATGGCCGGCGAACTGGTCCGCCGCCGTCAACAGACGCAGACCTGGGCCGAGTCGGTGGCCGGACGCATGGAGCTGTATTACTCGCCGGGCCGCAGCTGGGAGGCCACCTCGCGCGCGCTGATGACCCTGCTCAGCCTGGGGGACGTGCTGGACCTGGCCTCGGGCGACGGCGTGTTCGCCGAATTGATCGCCGCGCAGGCGCGCAGCGTGACCTGCGTGGATGTGAGTGCCGCAGTCATCGGCGCGGCGCGCAAGCGCCTGGCCGGCTTTCCCAATGTCGCGTTTCACCAGGGCGACATGCATCGCCTGCCGTTTGCCGATCAGAGCTTTGATCACGTCTTTGCCATGCACGCCCTCAGCTACAGCGCCGACCCGGCCGGCCTGCTGCGCGAAGCTGCACGCCTGCTGCGTCCGCGCGGACGGCTGGTGGTGGCCGCGCTACGCCGACATCAGCACGCCGAGACTCAGCGCGCCTATGACCACATCAATCTCGGACTGGAGGTCAGGGAGCTGAACGGCTTGCTGGAGGCCGCGGGGCTGGTTGTCGAGTCCTGCCGGGTGACCTCGCGTGAGACACGGCCGCCCTACTTCGAGGTGATTTCAGCTGCGGCGCGGCGCTGACACGCGCACCCCAGATCACGCGGCGCGCGATTGCTCGATCCGTTGGTGCGCCCTGCGCGCTACGCGCGCGCCATCACTCAAGCCGCCGGCACGTCCACGGTCCACACAATTGGGCCCTTTTTGGCGATGTTCTTGAGCCGCTCCACATGCGCCTGGCGCTCGGCAGCGTCGGCGTAGCGCACCACCAGCGGCTGATCCTTGAGCTTCAAGGCCTGGGCCCAGGAAAACAGCTGACCGTCGGAGCCGCGTGCCAGCGCGTCGTCCAGCACCAGGGTGGACTGGCCGCCGGTCATCGCCAGATAGACGTCCGCGAGCAGGCGCGCGTCGAGCAGCGCGCCATGCAGCTCGCGATTCGAATTGTCGACGTTATAGCGCTTGCACAGGGCGTCCAGGCTGGCCTTCTGGCCGGGGTGGAGCTTGCGCGCCATCAGCACCGTGTCGGTCACCTTGCAGGCCTCGCGCAAGGGTCGGCCGACACCGCAGGCCAGGAACTCCGCATCGAGAAACCCGATATCGAAGACCGCGTTGTGGATGATCAGTTCGTCGCCGGCGATCCAATCCCAGAGGTCCTCGGCGATACCGGAAAAGATCGGCTTGTCGGCCAATTCCTCGTTGGTGATGCCGTGCACGGCCACCGCGCCGGGATCGATCTCGCGCTGCGGATTCACGTACCGATGAAAGTGATTGCCGCTGGGGCGACGATTGACCAGCTCGATGCAGCCGACCTCGATGATGCGGTGACCCTGACTGACTTCCAGGCCGGTGGTTTCGGTATCCAGAACGATTTGGCGCATGGGGATTCAGTTCGGATTGCGCAGGCTGGCAATGCCTTGATTGGCCAGTTGGTCGGCTGCCTCATTGCCCGGGTCACCGGCGTGGCCCTTGATCCAGCGCCAGTCCACGCGATGCCGGGTGCGGGCCTCGTCCAGTCGTTGCCATAGATCGACATTCTTCACGGGCTTGCCGTCTGCAGTGCGCCAGTTCTTGCGCTTCCACCCTGGCATCCACTCAGTGATGCCTTTCATGACATAAGTGGAATCGGTATGCAGCGTGACCTCGCAGGCTTCCTTGAGAGATTCCAGCGCCTGGATCGCCGCCATCATTTCCATGCGGTTGTTGGTGGTGTCTGGCGCACCGCCGCATAGACGCTTCTCGCTGCCGTTGTAACGCAGCAGCGCGCCCCAGCCGCCGGGGCCCGGATTGCCCTTGCAGGCGCCATCGGTGTAAGCGACAACGGATTTCACGTACTGGGCGTGGGGTCCGGCGGATTGCGCGGTTGCAGTCCGTGCTGGCGTGAGGCGGCAGGGCTGGCCACGCCGACCAGCGAGCGCACCTGGGCGCGCGCCACGCGACCGACGAAATTCATCGGGATGACGCGCTTGCGCGCAGACAGCAGATAGGCCTCGGCCAGCGGCCGCGACAGACTGCCCAGGCTCCAGGCGCCGCCGTCGGAACGCGGCGCATTCCAGGGAAAGCCGGCGCTGAAGCGACGCACCTCAACGACTTCCAGGTCCAGCAGTTCGAGCCAGTCACACAACCGGCCGACGCTGTAGAAATGCGCGCCATCGGGAAACGCGCGGTAGCGCAGCCCCAGCCGCTGACGCATGCCCCAGATGCCCCAAGGGTTGAAGCCCATCACGAACAGGCGGCCGCGGTCGCTGAGGATGCGATTGGCTTCACGCAGCACATTGTGCGGCGAGCGGGTGAATTCCAAGGTGTGCGGCAACACCACGGCGTCCACTGATTTCGAGGCCACCGGCAGGTGCTCAGGTTCGGTCAGGGCGGCGGCGCCGAATCCGGGCGAGGTTCCCAGCACCGCCCGATGCAGGGTCTCGGCGCATTGCAGCAGTTGATCGTCGTGACCCCAGCAGCCGATCTGCAAGACATGGCGGCCGAAAATATCCGGCAGCATGCGTGCGAGTTCACGCTGTTCCAGCTGCAGCAACTCCTGGCCGCGCGGTGAGCGCAGCCACAGCTCCAGCGCGCGCGCAGAAAACGGTCGGCCGCCTCCAGGCGGGCGCCAGGCGCTCATCGGTGTGGGTAGAACACATTCATCGCTCGATTCTACGCGTCGACGGCTATCATCCAGGTCCATTTGCCAGATCACTTCGCCCCATGTCCGAGCTTGAAGTGCTGCCCGTACCCGCCTTTGTCGATAACTACTTATGGCTGCTGGTGCGTGGCAATGACGCGGTGGTGGTCGATCCAGGCGATGCCGCGCCGGTGCAGGCCGCGCTGACTGCGCGTGGCTTGAAGCTGAACGCGATCCTGATCACGCATCACCATCCGGATCACATCGGCGGGCTCAAGACCCTACTGACCACGCACACCGTGCCGGTATACGGCCCCAGCAAGGAGCAGGCAACGATCCCGCTGCTCAGCGTGAAGCTGAACGAAGGCGACGAAATCGAAGTGCTGAACCGGCGCTTCACCGTGATGGAAGTCCCCGGTCATACCAAGGGCCACATCGCGTACTACTCCGCTGCGACCGACCTGGAGCCGCCGGTGCTGTTGTGCGGCGACACCCTGTTTTCCGCTGGCTGTGGTCGCCTGTTTGAAGGCACGCCGGCGCAGATGCACCAATCACTGTCGCGTCTGGCGGCGCTGCCCGGCGCAACGCAAGTGTTTTGCACGCACGAGTACACCACTTCGAATCTTGCATTCGCCCACGCGGTGGAGCCGGACAACGCGGCGCTGAACCAGTACATCGAACGCGTCGCCGGTCTGCGCGCGGCCAACACGCCTAGCCTGCCGTCGAGCATCGAGCTGGAACTGCGCGTCAATCCCTTTCTGCGCACTGCGCAGCCCGCAGTTCAGGCTGCGGCGGCAGCACAGGCGGGGCGGGAACTGAGCAGCGAGGTGGAAATATTTGCGGCTTTGCGCGCCTGGAAGGACCAATTCCGTCCTGCCGCACAAAAATAGAACACCGGGGTTTAGGCCAGATCCGATGCAAGGCTGTATCCGGCCGACGAACCGACTGATGGCGTCACCTGAACGGTCTTCTTGGCCGAAAATCATTTGGTAGACTTGAGCGCTAACGCTTCGCACTTCCCATCCTGATGCCCTTGTTCTGCGGCCGACAGACTCTGAGGTCCCTGCTTATCTGCGCGCTGGCTGGCGCGGGCTCCCCTGTGGCGCTGGCCTTTCAGCCGGTGGCGCCGGATGAGGGCGCGATTGCGCTGGACCAGGCCGTGCAGGGCCTCAAGGACGAAGCCCTGCAGTTCAATCGCGACGCGCTGATGGCCGAGGACGAGCTCCTCTACCCCTCGCTGACCCGCGTATCGATCTACATCAGCAATCGCATTCCGAATCTGCTGCTGGAACAGGTCAGCCTGCAGGTCGACGGCGCCGCGCCGGTGACCTACACCTACGACGAGTTCGACTCGCGCGCGCTGCTGCGCAGTGGCGCACTGCAGCGACTGGTGCATCAAAATCTGGATCGCGGCGCGCATCGCATCAAGCTGCGCTACAGCGGCCGCCTCGATGGGGGTCGCGCTGATGCCGATCCGCTCGTGGGCGAGTTCGATGCGGTATTCGACAAGGGCCTGGTGGCCTCCGAGATTGAACTGCAGATCACGCGTGGCTCTCGTCGCAGTGCGCCCGCGGTGAAGCTGGTGGAGTGGAGGGTGGCTGAAGAATGAAGTCTCGCGCCCTGACCCTGACAGCCGCGGCGCTGTCGGTCCTTGGTCTGTCCTTTAGCGCTGCGGCGGTCGAAACCTATTCGGTGGGCTCGGCCAACGACCCGCGTATTCGTGCGTCGCAGTTCCTTGGCGGCGATGAGCGCTACTACTCAGCTCTCACCGAGTTACTGAAACTGCAGCGTGGCGCCGGGCCCGAGTTCGAGGCCTCGTCCGAATACTGGACTGCGCTGGCGGAATACCAGCTCTCGTTCGGCATGCGTGATCGTGCCGAAGCGCTCTACCGCACGGTCGCGGCGGCGGCGGCCGATCCCCTCGTCGCCGGCCGCGCACGGCTGCGCCTTGCGGAATTTGAATACGAGCGCGGCTATCTGGACGAATCACGCGCCAGCCTGCTGCGCGCGCGCGAAAAGCTGCCGGAAGATCTGGAAGCAGAGTGGTTCGACCTGTATTCGCGCGTGCTGATGGCCCAGGGCCGTTACAACGAAGCGGTGACGGTGCTCGAAGAGGCGACCACGGACGATGACGACGAGAAGGCCTTCCTTCGTTACAACCTCGGCGTTGCGCTGATCAACGACGGACGCCTGGCACAGGGCCGCACCGCACTGGATCGCGTCGGTCGTTACCCGGGCAACAGCGAGCTGATCCGCGCGCTGCGCGATCGCGCCAACACCACCCTGGGCTGGCATTTCCTGTCCAATCAGCTCGGTGGCTCGGCCAAACCGGTGCTGCTGCGCGTACGCAGCGTCGGGCCTTATTCCAACCGCGCGCTGCTCGGCGTTGGCTGGGCAGAACTTGCGCCCAAGGGCCAGCTGCAGACCCGCGGTGAGCTGCTGGAAGATCAGAAGCTACGCGAACTCAACGCGCCCTTCAACTCCGGCAATCTGTTTGGCGGTGCGCTGCGTCGTGGCTATCTGGACGATCCCTATGAGCGTGCGGGTATCCGCAGCTTCCGCCGCTCGACGCTGGCCAAGGACGAAGAAGAGGCTATGCGCCGCGCGATCCTGGTGTGGTCGGAACTGATTGACCGCGACCCGCAGGACCCCGCGGTGCAGGAGTCCTGGCTGGCCGTGCCGTTTGCACTGGACCGGCTCCGCGCCTACACCCAGGCCGCCAAGTATTACGAGCAGGCGGTCGAACGGCTCGACGCCGCGCACAAGCGCAATAAGGACGCGATCCAGGCGGTCAAGGGCGGTCGCATGGTGGAAACCATCATGCGCCGCGACATCGATTCCGAAGCTGGCTGGCGCTGGGAACTGCGTGACCTGCCGGACGCGCCTGAAACTTACGCGCTGCAGACCTTGATCGCCGAGCATCGGTACGCCGAGGCGCTCAAGAATTATCGTGATGTGCGTCTACTCACGCGCAGCATGGACGGCTGGAAAACGCGCATGGGCGCCATCGACGCGGCCTTCCACAAGCGCAGCCTGGACTCTACGGTTGAGCCCACGCAGCTGTTTGCGCGTGCCAAGCGCAACTGGCGGCCGCTGCGGGAAGAGCTGACCATCGCGCTGGACGAAGAAGTGTCGATTGCGCCACCCGGCAGCTACTCCGGTCGCGCGCCGCGCCAGGCTCCTCAGATCTTGAACCTCAAGCTCAGTGCCATACCCGCCCGATTCGACGGCCCGGTGGAGCGCGTACAGAGCCTGAAGACCCGCACCAGCTCGCTCAAAGAACCCCTGGCCGCTGCTGCGCAGGAATCCGCCAAGCGTCTGCGCGACATGGGACTGGCAGAACTCAACGCACAGAAGTCGATTCTGGAGAAATACATCGTCGAGGCGCGCTTTGCGCTGGCGCGCATCTACGACGGCGCCCTGCCCGATGCCGATCAGGACGAGTTTGAACTCGACGACGAGGGCAAACCCATTCGCAAGCCAAAAACCACGCGGGGCGAGTTCGAAGTGGACAAGACCAAGCCGCTTGACAGCCAGCTCAAGCCGGCAGCGCCGGCAGCCCGTGCGCCCGCTGCGGGCGACGCGGAAGTCGAGGTCAAGTGATGCCGCTTCCGTCACGTTTTGTTCGTACGCTCAGCGCGTCCTGCCTGGCGGCCTATCTGGTCGGTTGTGCCGGTCTGGGCGGCGGCGACACTAGCATCAAGGCCGCGCCGCCGATCCGCAGCATTCTCAAAGACAAGGACACCAGCGATCTCAAGATTCCGGTGATCCGGTCTGAGCCGATTGCGCCGGACCCGGACAAGGCCTTGGAGAATTACGACAAGGTCCTGCAGATGTCGCCCGACGCGGAAACGCGCGCAGAGGCACAGCGACGGCTAGCCGACATCAACGTGCAGCTCGACGATCTCAAGGGCGGCAACGAGAACAGCGAGAAGCATCTCAAGCAGGCCATGTTGATCTACCGTCACCTGCTCGAAGAGCGGCCGGAAGATCCCAAGAACGACCGCGTGATGTATCAGCTGGCGCGCGCGCAGCAAAATCTGGGCGACAGCAAGGGCGCAATCGACACGCTCAAGCAGCTGACCGACAAGTACGAGGGCTCGGCCCTGGCCGGCGACGCGCATTTCCGTCGCGCCGATCTGCTCTACCGACTGGATCGCTACGCCGAATCAGAGGCCGAGTTCGCGACCGTCATGGGCTATGACGACCGCACCCCGTTCTTCGAGCCCGCGCAGTACATGATGGGCTGGTCGCAGTACCGCCAGTCAAAGTTCGACGCTGCCATCTCCACCTTCTTCGACATCCTGGATCGCGAGCTGCCGGAACCAACGCCGCTGGAGGTTGAAGACGCCGTCGGCCAGGTTGAACGCGGCAAGACCGATCTGGCACGTGACTCCGTGCGTGTGGTGTCGCTGTCTTTCGCGGCGCTGGGCGGCGGCGTGGCGGTGAGCGAGCGCTTCGCCAAGACCGGCGATCCGCGCTTCTACCCGCTGGTCTACAACGCGCTCGGCCAGATGTTGCTGGAGAAGCAGCGCTATACCGATGCAGCCGAGTCCTACACTGCATTCACCCAGCGCTACGCCACACATGCGCTGGCACCGACGTTCCAGTCGCGCGTAATCGACTCTTACACCAAGGGCGGTTTCGGCGATCTGGTGACGCGCGAAAAGGAACGCTACGCCGTCACCTACGATCCGGCGGCGCCCTACTGGGCTGGAAAGCCGCCGACGGAAGAAGTGATGACCGCGCTGCGCGGCCATCTGGAAGATCTGGCCAAGTTCAATCACGCGCAGGCGCAGGCCGACAAGGTGGCCAAGCGCGAACAGTTCCTGGTTGCAGGCAAGTGGTACAAGCGCATCATCGAGATCTATCCCAACGATCCCAAGGTCGCCGAGATCAACTTCCTGCTGGGCGACGCCCTGCTCGACGGCGGCAAGACCCTGGAAGCGGCCGAGCAGTACACCGTCACTGCCTACAAGTACCCGCCGCACGCCAAGTCGGGCGAGGCCGCGCTGGCCGCGTTCCAGGCCTTCGAAAAGCACGCCAAGGAAGTGCCCCCGGCCGAGCGGCCCGCGGCGCTGCGCCTGGCGGTCGATTCGGGCTTGAAGCTGGCCGACAGCTATCCGCAGCACTCGTCCAAGCTGCCGGTGCTGACCCAGGTCGCGCAAGACTTGTTCGAGATGAAGTCGCTGCCCGAGTCCATCGCAATTGCCAAGCGCGTGCTGGATGTCGGCCCGCAGGTCGATCCGGTGCTGCGTCGCAACGCCTGGAGCGTGACCGCCGCCTCGCAGTTCGAACTCAAGGATTACCCGGCCGCAGAGGTCGCGTTCACCGAAGAACTCAAGCTGGTGCCGCCGCAGGCACCGGAACGCCGTGACGTCATCGAACAACTCGCGGCCAGCATCTACAAGCAGGGCGAGGCGGCACGCGAGGCCAAGGATCTGCGCAAGGCCGTGGACGCCTTCCTGCGCGTGGGTAAGGTGACGCCGGATTCCAAGATCCGAGCCAACGCCGACTACGACGCCGCTGCCAGCCTGATCGAACTCAAGGACTGGCCGGCTGCAGCGGTGGTGTTGGAATCCTTCCGCAGCCGCTACCCGCAGAACACCCTGGCCGCCGACGTCGACAAGAAGCTGGCGCAGTCCTACGAATCGGACAGCAAGCCGGCGCAGGCCGCAGCGGCCTACGAGCGCATCGCCGCACGCGCCTCGGAAACCGAAGCGGTACGTCGCGAGGCCGCCTGGCAAGCCGCCAAGCTGTACGACGGCGCCAAGCTGCCCAACGATTCCTTCCGCGCGCATCAGGCTTACGTCACCGCCTTCCCGCGGCCGCTGGACCGCGCCATGGAATCGCGTTCGCGTCTGGTGGACATGTCCAAGGCGCGCGGCGACATCGCGCTGCAGTCGTTCTGGCTCAAGGACATCATCAAGGCCGATCAGAGCGCGGGTGCCGAACGCACCGATGCCACCCGCACCCTGGCGGCAGAGTCGAGCCTGGATTTGGGCCGCATGAGCGCGGTGGAAGCCAAGCGCCTGCGCTTGGCCGCGCCGCTGGACAAGAGCCTCGCCGCCAAGAAGGCCGCCATGGAAACCGCGGTGAGCATGCTCAATCAGGCGGCCGGCTACGGCTTTGCCGAGACCACCACGGCGTCGACGTATGAAGTGGCCACGCTCTACCAGGACTTTGGCAAGTCGCTGATGGACTCCGAGCGTCCGGCCAACCTGAAAGATCTGGAGCTCGAGCAGTACAACCTGTTGTTGGAAGAACAGGCCTTCCCGTTCGAAGAGAAGGCGATCCAGACCCACGAGACCAATCTCAAGCGCGTGCTGCAGGGTCGTTACGACACCTGGGTCAAGGCCAGCGCCACCAGCCTGCAACAGATGGTTCCGGGCAAGTACGCCAAGCGCGAGCAGAGCGAGGACGTTTATGAATCCCTGCGCTGAACCCGCGCGCATGCTGCGTCCCTGGCTGGTACTGCTGCTGGCCGGGGCCTTGATCAGTGGCTGCGCCTCGCGCAAGCCCAAGGCCGATACCGATAAGGTCGACGCCGAAGCCACCTCCGAAGAGCCCGCCGAGCCGCCGGCCGACAAGGGCGATCCGGAAGGCCGCTTCGCGGAAGCCGTCAGCCTGATGAAGCAGAAGAAGGTCAAGGAGGCCGAGGCTGCCTTCATGGCGCTGACCGCGGACTTCCCTGAGTTCTCCGGTCCTCAGACCAATCTCGGCATTCTGTTCGCCAAGTCCAACCGGCGCGACGCCGCGATTGCCGCGTTCACGCGCGCGGCCACCGCCAACGGCGAGAATGCCGCTGCGTTCAACTGGCTGGGCATTCTCAATCGCGAGGGTGGCAATTTTGAACGCGCCAAGCAGAGCTATGAGAAGGCGCTGAGCATCAATCCGGATTACCCGGCAGCGCATCTCAACCTGGGTCTGCTGTATGAAACGCAGCTCAAGCAGCCGGACGCCGCGCTCAAGCACTACCGCGAATACCTGCGCGTCACCGACGGCAAGGATCTGCGTGTGCTGCCCTGGATCGGCGAGATCGAATCGGCGCAGGCCAAGGTCGAACAGGCCAAGGCCGCGGCAGTTGAAGCCGCAGCCAGTGCGGCGGCGTCGGAAAAAGAGGTGAAGCCGTGATCAAGCATCTGCCGCTCGCACTGCTGCTGGGCCTGCCCGTGAACCTGCTGGCGCAGGCCCTGCCGCCGCCTCCGGGCGACGAACAGCCCGCGATTTCCGTGCGCCAGGATCTGCGCGACGAAGTGCGCAGCGAAGATTCCGGCACCACCATCGTCGGCGAACGCGAATCGCCCATCGGCCTGTACATCACGCCCTGGCGCAATGCGTACTCCGAACAGGACATTGATCGCCCCGCCCGTCTGCTGCAAGTCGACGTTGCGCCGATTGATCGCACGGTTTTTGCGAGACAGGTCGAGTATTACTCCGCCCTGACCGAAGCAGCCGAGGCCAAGAAGGCCGCGCCTGTTGCTGCACCCGCTGCTGCACCCGCTGCTCCCTAAGGCCAAGCGCCGCATCGCTGCTCTCCATCACTATTTTCACGTAGAGGAATTCCATGGACTTTACTTCCGCCATCGTCACTTTCTTCCAGCAAGGCGGTCTGTTCATGTACCCCATCGCGGTAGTGCTGGTACTGACTCTGGCCATCACCCTCGAGCGCTGGATCTTCCTGGGCCGCACCGAGCGTGAAAACCGCAAGCTCTGGAACGAGGTGCAACCGCTGCTGACGCGTGGCGACCTGTCGGCCGCCGAGCGCCTGGCGCGCGACTCCGACACCGCCATCGGCCGCATCCTGACCAACGGCATCGCGCAGTCGCAGTTCGAGAACAAGCGCAGCGAGGTGGAAATCGCTACCGAAGAAGGCTTGATGGAAGTGCTGCCCACCATCGAGAAGCGCACTCACTATCTGGCGACGTTCTCCAACATGGCGGTGCTTTTGGGCCTGCTCGGCACGGTGGTGGGTCTGATCGGCGCGTTCGCTGCGCTGGGCACCGCTGACCCCGCCGAGAAGGCCGACCTGCTGTCCGCCGGCATTTCCGAGGCCATGAACTGCACCGCCTTCGGCCTGATGACCGCCATCCCCAGCCTGATGCTGCACGCCTATCTGCAGAGCCGCACCACCGCGCTGGTCGACGGACTGGAAGGCGTCTGCGCCAAGTTTGTCAGCATGGTCTGCGGCCGCACCCGGAACGGTAACGCCAACTAATCGCGCGTCCATCCCCAACGGGCATCTGCCATGAAGATGACGCGCCGCGTCCGCCGCATGGAACGCCAACACAAGTTTGGCGCTCGCAACGTGCAGCTCAATATCGTGTCGATGATCGACGTGTTCGCCGTGCTGGTGTTCTTCCTGCTGGTGAGTTCTTCGCTCGCCGCGGCACGGCTCAACGTGATCAGCCTCAATCTGCCCGCGCCCGACAAGGTGTCTGAGCCTAATCCCGAGGAACTGCGCCTGACCGCCACCGTGCGCAAGGGCGTGATCGAGGTGTCCGACAGTCGCGGTGCGGTGCGCAATATCGTCAGCACGCCATCGGGCTACAACCTTGCGGCGCTGTCTGACCTGCTGGTGGAAGTGAAGAAGTCCAAGCCCAGCGAGCAGAACATCACGCTGATGATGGAAGCCGACGTGGTCTACGACGACATGGTCAAGATCATGGACGTCATTCGCCTGACTCCGGCCGAGGCCCGCGCCAGCGGCTTGCCGAAAGAGCTGTTTCCGCAGATTGCGGTGGGTGAAGCGCGCAAGCTCGATGAGGCTGGAGTAGGCGCGCCATGAACACCGGATCGCGCCGCGCACGCAAGATTGTTCGCGAACTCCGCAGGGAGGCCCGCGAGGGCGAGCTCAACGTCGTCTCGCTGATCGACATCTTCGCCATCCTGGTGTTCTACCTGCTGGTCAACGCCCTGGTGGTGGAGATTCTGCCCAGCCCCAAGGCACTGCAGCTGCCGGAATCGATCAGCCAGCAGGAACCCGAGCAGACCGTGCTGATCCTGGTGACGAACGAGGACATCATCGTCGACAACCAGCGCGTCATGAGCACGGCCGACGCGATGGCCTCGAAGGTCAGCGTGCTGCCGGATCTCAAATACAAGCTCAATGAGCAGGCCTTGATCCCGGTCGACGGCGGCACGCCGGGCCAGGTCACGCGCGGCGACGTCAACATCATGGCCGACAAGTCCATTCCCTTTCACGTGCTCAAGAAAGTCATGGCCACGTGCAGCGACACGCGCTTCGCCAAGATCTCGCTGGCGGTGATCGAGAAAGAAGGGGATGAGGCGCCATGAGTCTGTTCGTCCTCTCAGCCGAAGGGCAGTACTTCAACGAGCTGGCTGATCGACGCTTTCGCCGCACCACGGCTGCGCTCGGTATCCCCTTCCTGATTCTGGCCATCCTGATCCCCTTCCTGGAACTGGTTGGCGTACAGGAAGGCGGCGGCCAGACCACCGACACCACTTACGTCAACATCCTTCCGGACGCGGAAATCGCCGAGCAGGTTGAAGAACCCGAACCGGCTGAAGAAGAAGAAAAGCCAGAGCCGGAACCCGAGAAGCCGAAAGAGCCGCCGAAGAAGCCGGAAGAAAAACCCGCGCCCAAGACGCCGGCTCCGCCCAAGCCCGAACCCACGCAGCAGCAGCTGGAACAGGCCGCGCGCCAGGTCGCGCAGCAGAGCGGCATCAACGCGCTGGCCGATCAGTTGGCCGATCTGCGCGACAGCTCGCTGTCTGGCCTGGACGCCGCGCGCCCGCTCAGCGACGAAGTGGTCGCGGCACGTTCGGGCGCTGGTGGTAGCGGCGGTTCGGCCTCCATCGCCGCCTCGGCCGCCAGCGGTAGCGGCGGTATCGGCACGTCCAGCGCTGCCACGCCGCGCACGCAGAGCGGTGCCGGTCTGGGCCAGCGTCGCACCACCGTCGTACAGGCGCCCAAGGGCATCGGCCCGGATCTGGAAAAGCCTGGACAGGATGGCAAGGCGCGTCTGGCCGGCCGCACCCTGGAAGAAATCCAGCTGGTGTTCGACCGCAACAAGGCCGCGTTCTACGCCATGTTCAATCGCGCGCTACGCGACAACCCGGATCTGCGCGGCAAGGTGGTGGTGCGTCTGACCATCGCGCCCAATGGCTCGGTCACGGCCTGCGAGCTGGTGTCCAGCGAATTGGGCGATCCTGACTTGGAACAGAAGGTGATCCAGCGCGTGAAGCTGCTGAATTTCGGCGCCAAGAACGTGCCGGAATTCACCTATCCCAACTATCCCATCGTGTTCCTGCCGACCTGATCAGGTCTCCCTCCCCCGCTAGCGGGGGAGGGTCAGGGGTAAGGGCAAGCCGAGCGTGGTCACGCTCGCTTCGCGAAACTGGCGTCCGCCGCGCGGAACCCCGAAACTGCGCGCTCTTCCATACGCACAAAAGGAATTCCCGCATGGGCTTCATGGCCGGCAAGAAGGCGCTCATCACCGGCGTCGCCAGCGACCGCTCCATCGCCACCGGCATCGCCGAGGCGTTCAAGCGCGAAGGCGCAGAACTGGCTTTCACCTATCAAGGCGAACGTCTCAAGAGCCGCGTGCAGGAATTCGCCGCCGAATGTGGCTCCAACATCGTGCTGCCGCTGGACGTGTCTGAAGACGCGCAGATCGAGGAAGTCTTTGCCGAGCTCAACAAGCAATGGGGCGGGCTGGACGTGATGATCCACTCCATCGGTTTTGCCCCGCGCGAACAGCTCGCCGGAAAGTATCTGGATGCGGTGACGCGCGAAGGTTCACGCATCGCCCATGACATCAGCAGCTACTCCTTCGCCGCCATGGCCAAGGCCGCGCGCCCGCTGATGGCCAATCGCAACGCCAGCATGCTCACCCTGACCTATCTCGGCGCCGTGCGCGCGGTGCCCATGTACAACGTCATGGGTCCGGCCAAGGCCAGTCTGGAAGCCAATGTGCGCTTCATCGCCGCTGATGTCGGCGAACAGGGCATCCGCTGCAATGGCATTTCCGCGGGTCCGATCAAGACGCTTGCCGCCGCTGGCATTACCGGCTTTCGCGGCATGCTGACCAAGGCCGCCAGCACCTCTGCGCTCAAGCGCAATGTCACGATTGAAGAAGTGGGCAATGCCGCGGCGTTCCTGTGCTCGGATCTGGCATCCGGCATCACCGGCGAGATCGTGTATGTCGATGCCGGCTATAGCGTGATGGGGATGAGTTTGGAGGAGTGAGGCGCGGAGTCAGGGCCATGCGGCTTCGCCCCGGATTCATCTGCACCTTAAAATTCGTTGTGCGTGGCCGGGACCTGCTCCCGCACCTCCGGTGCGTACCGCGTCAACTAGTTCATCGCTCCACCCCGAAAAAAATTGGAGCCTCCGAGAAAACCGGCGCGGTTCAGTTGGAAATTTTGTGCGTGAGTTCATAGGCTGAGATTAAGCGCACCGAATCTCAGCAACACACTCGATCGAAGAAATGGCCGCTGGGTTTCGCTTCGCGTCAACCCAGCCTACCGATCACGCAGCGGCAAGGGCGACTGAAATTCCTTGTTCTTGCCGATGACTTCGAAGCTCAGCGTGCCCGCCTTGGCGTCGTACACAAAGGGCTTGCCGGTATTCGGGTCCAGATAACGCCCTGATCCGATGCCTTCGACGCCGGTTCCCTGACGACGCAGTTCCAGTTGCAGACCGACCATGCGCTGCAAGGCCAGCAGATTGCACTGGCGTCCGAAGTAGTCGAGATAGCTCGGCGTCGAAATGGCTTGCAGGGTGCGGCCCAGCGGGTTGTAGATGTAGTCGTACCAGGGCATGTCGGGGCTGTCGTCCTGCGTCGGCAACTGACGCGCCTGCGTTGTGATGGTCGCGCAGCCCTGTTGCTCGATCGCCAGCAGCGCCTGTAGGTCGCGATACGAGCGATTGATGTTGTCGTTCTGCTTGAACAGCAGCCGATAACCCCAGGCCGGGATGCCTGGAAAATCCTTGCGCACGATGGCGCTTTCGGGTCGCGCAAGTTCCGCCCACAGTCGGCTCTGCACACGAAACTCTTGGGCTAGCGATCCGCTCAGACTGCGTTCGGCATCGCTTAGAGGCAGCAGCAGCGACTCGAGCACGGCGTAATGCGGCGCCTGCAGTGGCTGATCACTGCGCAGCAATTCAGAGGCGAACAGCGTGTGCGCGGCCAGTGCGCGCGAAGCAAGCATCTTGTCTACCAGGGCCGCATCGCGCGCACGCAACACCTGGCGCCAGGTGCTGGCGGATTGCAGCAGGCCCTTGAGTGCCGAATCCAGCGAGCCGTCGTCGATGGCAAAGGTCAGGCCCGACAGATGCAGCAGTGCGATACGCAGCGTACTGGCGTCAGCCATGGGCGTATCGGGCATCAGGACGCGCGGATCGGCGTAGCGGGAATACCGGTCTAATTCGCGATAGCGCAACACCAGTGGCGTGACCTGCACGAACAAGGCTTCCAGCGCCGGACGCTGCGCACGTGAACGCGCCATGCATTCATACGCACCCTCGCGATTGCCGCCGTTGCAGGGCGCGATGCCCTCTTCGTCGAAACGCGCGCTGAGTCGATCCAGCGCGTCGGCGTAGGACTGCGGCGGCGTGCCGGCAGCGCGTAGTCGCTCGTAGGCCGCCAAGGCAGCCATGCCACGCTCGTGCGCCGGCTCGTCGCCCTCGATTGGAAATGCCAGCAGGGCCAGAAAAAGATTGTCGGCGGCGGGCAGCGCTTCCGGTGCCTGTTCGAGCAGGGCCCGGGCTGCGGGGTCCAGCGGCTGATCCCACCAGTTGTAGAGCAGCCAAGCCGCAACCGGGAAAATGATCGCGACCAAAGACACGATCCCCGGCGGCATGCGCCGACCGGTTCTAATCAGCAGCGGCTTCATCAACGGACTCCGGGCAGCCGGTCGAGCACCGCACGCAATTCGTTGGGCAGCGCTGCACTCAGCAGCAGCTTGCCGAACGCCGCATCCGCTCCAAGCTTCAGAAAATGCGAATGCAGGAACATGCGCTTCAGGCCGCGGTCGCGAATCAGCTTGTCCACACCGCGCTCGCCGTACTTGCGATCACCGGCAACCGGATAACCCAGCGCCAGCGCGTGCACACGAATCTGATGCGTGCGGCCGGAAAAAATCTGCACCTCGCACAGGGTGGCGTCGCGGTAGCGCGCCTTGGGGCTGAATACCGAGCGCGAGGGCTTGCCGTCCTCGTCGTCCACTTCGGTGAAACGCTCGCCATTGAGTAGCGCGCTCTTGACCAGCGCCGCATCGACATCGCGGTCCTCGCCCTTCCAGCGTCCCACCAGCAGCGCGAAGTAGCGCTTCTCGGTGGTGCCCTCCTTGAACGCCCGTTGCGCCCGCAGCAAAGCCGGGCGTGTCTTGGCCAGCAGCAGCACGCCGCTGGTGTCGCGATCCAGGCGATGGCACAGCTCGATGAATTCGTACTTGTCCCAGGCGCGAATCGATTCGATCACGCCGTAGGGCAACCCGCTGCCGCCATGACTGGCATAGCCAGCCGGCTTGTCGATGGCCAGGTAATGCTCATCCTCGTGGATGACGGCCTCACGCAGGCGGTTCAGCACCTCGTCTGGCGGGCGCACGGCCTCGCCCTTCTCGGCCAGGCGCACCGGCGGGATGCGCACATCGTCGCCCTCTTCCAGCTTGCGCTCGGGCTTGGCGCGGCCGCCGTTGATGCGCACCTGACCGGAACGCAACAGCCTGTAAACGTGAGACTTAGGCACGCCGGGCAGTTCGCGGAGCAGAAAATTATCGATGCGCTGTCCAGCCTCGCGGGCCCCTGCCTTGACGTGGCGGGCGCCGCTGGCCACCTGCGGCGCCGGTTCAGACGCAGGCACCCGCGGCTTCTGCGGATCGGTCGGGACGCGCTTCTTGGGCTTGGCAGCGGCGGGCCGGGCGAACGCGGGCTTGGGCCTAGCGGCGGGCGCCTTTGCCGCCTTGGCGGCCTTGGCCAGCTTGGCCGCGCCGGGCTGGCGCTTGCCCTTGTTGGCGGCGGCCGGCGCCGGGTCAGGGCTGCGGTCGGGGCTGCGGTCAGGGCGCGTGTCGGCACGCCTAGATGTCAACTTCTGTGGCAAAATGAGGTCACTCCGAGGCTTACATCTGCTACCGGAGTTTGTCACCCGGCCTTTGCAATCGCGACGCGCCGCACGTGATAGGAACAAAACCCAATGGCTTCTAGCCTCCCGCGAGCGTCTGACAGATTAACCGCAACGCGGCGGCGTCGAAACCTTGCCTGCCTGTCCGGTTCTCCGGCGGCGCGCGAGGGCCACCACCAGAAACCTGGGCTCCTGCCAGGCTTCGGGCCACAACGTACACGCGCACTTCACGAAGCGCGGACCCGTTTATCCCCTGCCTTGCGGTCGAGCTCTTACCGAGACCGCTACCACCATGAAACGCATTTTGATCAACGCGACGCAGCCCGAAGAGCTGCGCGTGGCCATCGTCGACGGCCAGAAACTCCATGACCTTGATATCGAGCTAGCCTCACGCGAACAAAAGAAAGGCAATCTCTACAAGGGTCGCATCACCCGAGTCGAGCAGTCGCTGGAAGCCTGCTTCGTCGAGTACGGCGCCGAGCGCCACGGCTTTCTGCCGATCAAGGAAATCGCCCGTAGCTGCGTCAACGGCAGCGGCCCGATCAAGGATCAGATCCGTGAAGGTCTGGAACTGATTGTCCAGGTCGAGAAGGAGGAGCGCGGCAACAAGGGCGCGGCGCTGACGACCTATGTCTCGCTGGCGGGACGTTACCTGGTGCTGATGCCGAACAACCCCAAGGCCGGCGGCGTGTCGCGCCGCGCCGAAGGCGATGAGCGCGAGGAAGCCAAGGCCGCGCTGGAAGCCATGAACCTGCCGGACGGCATGGGCGTGATCGTGCGTTCCAACGGCGTGGGTCGTACCGCTGAAGAGCTGCAGTGGGACGCCAATTATCTGATTGAAATCTGGACCGCCATCGAGAACGCTTCGCGCGAGAAGAAGGCGCCGTTCCTGATCTACCAGGAAAACAACATCATCCTGCGCGCGCTGCGCGACTACCTGCGCCCGGATATCGGCGAGGTGATGATCGACAACCCGGAGATCTACGAGAGCGCACGCGCGCATCTTGAAGCGGTAATGCCGCAGCACCTGAATCGGCTCAAGCTGTACAAGGATGAGATTCCGCTGTTCTCGCGCTTCCAGATCGAGTCGCAGATTGAACTGGCGCACGAGCGCCAGATCCGCCTGCCCTCTGGCGGCTCCATCGTCATTGACCGCACCGAGGCCTTGACCTCGATCGATATCAACTCGGCCAAGGCCACCGGCGGCGGCGGCATCGAGGAGACCGCGCTCAACACCAACCTGGAAGCAGCCGACGAAATTGCCCGCCAGCTGCGCCTGCGCGATCTGGGCGGCTTGGTCGTGATCGATTTCATCGACATGAACAGCACCGGCAACCAGAAGCGCGTCGAAAAGCGTCTGGAACAGGCCTGCGAATCCGACCGCGCGCGCATCCAGTACGGCCGTCTGTCGCGCTTTGGCCTGATGGAAATGTCGCGCCAGCGTCTGCGTCCCAGCCTGGGCGAGCACACGCAGATCACCTGCCCGCGCTGCGAAGGCAGCGGCCAGATTCGCTCGGTTGAATCCATGGCGCTGTCGATCCTTCGTCTGATCGAAGAAGAAGCGATGAAGGATCGCACCGGTCGCGTCATCGCCCAGCTGCCGGTGGACGTAGGGACGTTCCTGCTCAACGAGAAGCGCGCCAATGGGCGCGAGATCGAGAGTCGCAACCGCGTGGGCATCACCATCGTGCCCAACCCCACCATGCACACGCCGGCCTACGAGATCCGCCGCGTGCGCGGCGATCATCTGCAGCAGGACAACAACAACGCCGTCAGTCATCTGCTGGCGCAGAACTTCGATGCCGAGGCGCACGAGGAACTGGCCGATAACAAGACCGCGCCCAAGCCGGCGCAGAAGCCGGCGGTGGAGCAGATCGTGCCGTCCACGCCGGCGCCCTTCGTCGAGCCGGCTGCGCCGGTCGCGCTGGCGCCGGTGATCGCGATGCAGGCGATTGCGCCCAGCGGTTTCTGGTCGCGCCTGCTGTGGCTATTCGGCTTCATGCCGCGGCCGCGTGAGCCCAAGCCGGAGAAGCCGAGCAAGAAGGACGCGCAGAAGGACAAGGATCGCAACGAGCGCAACGAGGCCCGCGGGAAGGATCGCGGCGGCGACGCACGACGTGATCGCGATGCGTCGCGACGCAACGAGCGCCGCCCGGAACGTGGCAACGAGACACGCGGCGGCGGCGACCGCGACGCCAATCGCGGCCAGAATCGCGAGGCCGGTCGTGATCAGAGTCGCGATCAGGCACGCCATGCCAATCGCAACAACAAGCCGCAGCAACAGCAGCCCAAGCGCGAAGATCGCGCACAGGGCGAGCGGCCGCTGCAACAACAACAGCGCCCGCCGCAGCAGCCCAAGCCGCAGGCCCAGGCGCCCAAGCCGCGCGCGGATGAGGCGGCAGATGATCGCGAAGAAGCGGATCAGGCCAATGCCGGCGTGCCGATGGCGGCGAACGGCGGCGAACGCACCGAGGGCGGTGGTCGTGGTCGTCGTGGTCGTCGTGGGCGCGGGCGCGGTCGCGGCGAAAACAGCGAGAACCCGGCGTCGCAGAACGGCGAAGGCGGTCGCGCGGTTTCGCGCGAAGCGCTACCGGCGGATCTCGCCGCTGCGCTCGGACGCGGCCAGACCGCCGCAGTGATCGCTGCCCCGGCAGCGGTGCTGCTCAACGCCGCAGACGACGCCGCGGCGACGCCCTTCGTACCAGCGGAAATTGCCGAGCGCAGCGGCTATGAACCGGTGTCCGAGGCGAACATCACGCAAGACGCTTCACACGATCAAGCCGTGATCGAGGACAGCGCCGAGACCCTGGCGGCACCGGTCTTCGCCGCGCATTACGAACAAGTGGAAGAACGCTTCCCGCTACCGCCGACCGAGATCGCCGAGCCTTTTGAGCCGACCACGCCCGCGTCGACCGAAGACGGCGAGTTTGAGCCGGTGGTCATCGAGTTCGAATCCGATCTCGACAGCGACGACAGCGATGAGGATGAGGGCGAAGACGAAGACGCGGAAGATGCGCAGGGCGAAGACGACACGCCCGCAGCCGAAGTCGAAGCTGAGCTCGTGCACAGCGCCAACGCGCCAATCTCGCAACCCTACCCCGAAGTGCCACTCGCGGTGGCCGTAACGTCGGTGAGCACTCCGGCGCAGACTGACGAGCGGGTGCAAGCGGAGGCTCTGCTGCCAGCTGACATGCAGATGGCGCAGCCAGACGACGTGATTCCGGCGCAAGCTTCAGAGACGCTCGAAATTCCACCGTTGCTGCTGGAGCCAGCGGCGGCGGCCGTCGCCGAGATCATCACTCCCGCTGAGCCGGTGGCGCTCGAATTGACGCAGGAAATGACACCCGAAGCCGCGATCAACACCGATCACAGCAACGAGCTGACGGCCGCGGTCAAGTCCACAGCGCCCACACCTGACACGGCCGAGGCACGTCCCGAGCCCGTGGTCTATGTCCAGGTTGAGACGCGCCGCGACAGCTAAGCGCTAAGCGCTGCGCCCCAGCGGACGGCCTCCAGGCCGTCCGCTTTTTTTTGGCTTGCGGATCGAGCGCAACGACCTAGAGCTGAATTTCCCAAGGCGCATCGTCGCGGTGGGCACATGCCCTGCAGGAATGGCGGCATGGACTCGAATGAGATGACTCCGGATCGGCGCGGCCACTGCTCCCGTCGGGCATTCGGCGTGCACCGCTGATCCGGGGCATGGATACAGGCAAGGCAATGGATGGCGATATAGACAACATGGGTATGTCACAGCTTAGAGCGCTACCGGGCTCGTCCTACGCTCAGGTGCTGCAGCAGTTGCGCGCCTGGTCGCCGGGCGTGCAGGCGGTGCTGATCTATATTGATCTGCGCAACCTGCGCGACATCAATCGCCTCGCCAGCCCCAGCGAGGGTGATCGGGTGATTCAACGCGTCGAACAACTGCTGCTGCAATGGAGTGGACGCGAAGGGATCAGTGGCCGTTTGTGGAGCAATGAATTCATTGCCGCCAAGGCCATCGATCACACGCAGGCCGCCAGCGACGAAGCCAGCCAGCTACGCGATCACATCAACGAGCTGCGCTACGAATCCGCGGTGGGGCCGGCCCGCATCAGCGTGTCACTGGGCCTGTCGATCTTCAGCCGCGATAGCGACTGGGAGCGCGTGCTCTCCGAAGCACAGCAGGCCTGTTATCAGGCCAAGCGTCGCGGCCTCAACCAGATCGTCCGCTTCGGCGCCAACGCCAGCTGGACTGAGACACCGACCTACAGCCCGCTGGCCGTGGCCGAATTCCGGCAACTGGCCAAGTCCGGTCAGCTGAGTCTGCACGCGCAGCCGATCATGGACATCACGCGAGAGCAGCCGCGCCTGGCCAAAGCAGAATTTCTTGTCCGCATGGAACGCAACGGCGTGATCATGCCGCTGGCAGCGGGGATCATCGAAACACTCGAACACTTCGGTCTGGCCAGCGAGTTGGACCGCTTCACCTCGGCCTTCATGCTCGACTGGCTGGACGCCAATCCCGAACTACTGCCGCGCGTCGATAGCATTTCCATGAACCTTTCCGGCGCGTCCCTGGTCGACGGGCGCTTCATGGACGAGCTGTTCTACGACGTGCGAAACGCCCATCTTCCAGCCGGCAAACTATGTTTTGAGATCACCGAAACCGCGGCCATCCAGCACCTGGATGTGGCGGCCGATGTCATCGCTGCGTTTCGCAGTCTGGGCTGTCTGTTCAGTCTCGACGACTTCGGCTCGGGGCTGTGCTCCTTCGGTTATCTCAATTCACTGCCGGTGGACGAGGTCAAGATCGACGGCCGCTTCGTGCGCGATATCGCGCACAGCGCCGTGTCGCAGGAAATCGTGCGCGCTATTCATCACGTGGCCAAGGTCACCAACAAAAAGACCGTGGCCGAGTTCGTCGATGACTCGCGCAAACTCGAAGCGCTCAAGCGCATCGGCGTGGACTATGCGCAGGGCTGGCTGTTCTACCCAGCGGTGGCGCCGGAGAAGCTACTGGAGTTGTCCGCAGGTTGAGGTGCCGGTCGCAGGATCAGGCCGCGCTGCGCATCGACGATTCGCGTAGCAACTCCGGTAGCGCACGGATCAGTTCGCGCAGTCCTGAAGAGGGATCGCTTGCATGTTCCAGCACGCGGTTGAAGCGCGCGCTCAGGCTCATCAACTGCGAGGGACTCAATTCAAACTGCTCATCGGCGCACAGACAGCCCATGCTCCACTGCGCAAACGCACGCGCGCGAATCGGCTCATCAACCGCCACCAGCAGATCGCCGTGCCGACCGTCGCTGCGGATGCGGGTCATCAACTGTTCCACCGCCTCGTGTCGGCCTTCGAGCACCTGCATGAACCGGTTTCCAACATGAACCAGCACGCCACTGATGTCAGCGCGTGCATTGGCCGCAGCAAAAGCCGCACACAGCCCCAGAACCTGCTGGCGCGAGAAGCGGCGATGCGCACGGCTCAGATACACCAGACGACGTAGCGACGACACCGATGCCAGCTCCTGCTCAGCTCGCGAGCTGCGCCGCGATTCGGTATCGGTCAAGAACAGATCACCGGCTGCGCTGCCACGATCCTCGACGTGCCGGCGGATCATGGCCCAACGCGCAACCCTTTCGATGGCCGATGTATCCAGACCCTCCTTAGGCACGAAGTCGGTGGCGCCGGCGATCAGCGCGTTTTCGCCGAGTAATTCGAGGTCCTGACCCGTAATGACCACCACCGGCAAGCGCAAGCCTTGCGCACGGATACTGCGAACCAGTTCCAGGCCGGTATCCAGACCGAGCCGGTAATCGGTGAAGCACACATCAAGGCCGCCAGTCTGCAAGGCCTGCAAGGCGTCGGTCATCGAGCTCACGTGTCGCACGCGAAATCCGGCGGGACAGCGCCTCATGAAGAGCAGCGCGTCCTCGGCGTCATCCTCAACCAGCAGCACCTGTAGCGTCCGACTCACGACGGCACCGTCAGCGGACGCATCCAGGTGTTCAAGGTGCGCTTGAGGCTATCGCACAACTCGACGAATCCATCGGGCTTGCTGACAAAGTCGGATGCACCGAGCGCGGTCACGCCAAGCTGATCGCTTTTCTGTACCGATGTGGTCAGCACCACCACTGACAGTCCGTACAGGCGTGGATCGGCGCGCAGGGCGCGCAGCGCTTCGCGACCATCCATGCGCGGCATGTTGAGATCCAGCAAGACCAGACGCGGCAGTAGGGCCGGCGAGCGATGCTGCAGATAGTCCATCAGCTCCAGGCCGTCGCGGACGCCGTGCACCGCCAGTCCGGGACAGCAGCGACACAGGGCGCGCCGAATCATGAACTGATCGTCGGCATCGTCATCGGCCAGCACCACGTCATGCAGCTCGCCCGGTGCATCGCTCATCGGTTCATGCCTCAGCAGTGATCGGCACGATGGCGGCGACGCAGCCGCAAGCTGAAGGTCGCGCCAAGGCCCGGACGTCCCTCTGCTGAAATCTGACCGCCGTGCCGCGCGCAGATCTTGCGGCAGATGGACAGGCCGACGCCGGCACCACCGTACTGATCGCGCGTATGCAGGCGCTGGAACACGCCGAAGATGCGTTCCGCGTAGTGCGACTCAAAGCCAATGCCCTGATCGCGGCATTCCAGGCTCACGAATTCCGCATCGGCATCGGGCAGCTCGCGAATCCAGATCTCTGGTGCCTGACCCTGCGCGCAATACTTGATCGCGTTCTCGATCAGGTTCTGGAACAGCTGTCGCATCTGCGCCGCATCCGCCTCAATTCGCGGTAGCGGGCCGCAGTGCAGCTGCGCACCTCGTTCCAGAATGGCCACCTGCAGATCGTGGCTGACATCGACCAGGATCGAATTCAGGTCGCAGGGTTCAAAGCTGCGGCCGTGTGAGGTCACGTGCGCCAGATTGAGCAGGCTGCTGAGCAAGGCCTGCATGCGCCGCGTCGCACTGGTGATGCTGTCCAGATACGACAGGCCTTGTGTGCTCAGGCGCGCGCCCTCGTCCTCAATCAAAAGATCGGAGAACGCCAGTACCTTGCGTAAGGGTTCACGCAGATCGTGGGAGGCGATGTGGACGAACTGCTCGAGTTCCTGATTATTCGCCGCCAGATCGCGTAACCGCAGATCCGCCGCGCGGCGCTCGGAAATGTCGCGTGTGATCTTGGCAAAGCCGATCGGCTCACCCGCGTCGTCACGGATCAGATCGATGACCACATTGGCCCAGAAGGCCTGGCCATCCTTGCGCAGCCGCCAGCCCAGATCCTCAAATCGTCCGGTGCTGAGGGCCGTGGCCAGCGCACGCGCCGGCTTGCCGTTGGCGCGGTCCTCCTCGGAATAGAACGTAGAGAAATGCGCGCCGATGATTTCCTCGGCGCGATAGCCCTTGAATCTCTGTGCGCCAGCATTCCAGCTGCTCACGCGTCCGTTGAGATCGAGCAAGTAGATCGCGTAATCGCTGATGCCGGCGACCAGACGCCGATACATGTCCTGATCGTCGGCAAACAAAGCCGGCACGAGCAAGGTCGGCGCGTTCATGGGGCCCCGTCCCTTGCGCGATGCTTCGGACTAGAACAACTCAACCGCGCCGGCCTGCATGTTCTGCTGCGCAACCGGCTTGTGCACCGGCGTGCGCCAGTCCATCGCCTCCTTGCCATTGATGTGCACGCTCGGCGCGGTGCTGGCAGGTGCGGGTATCGGCGCGCTGAACACGATGGGCGCTGCGACTGCGCTCGCAGCCATCATGGCGGCGCTATTGCTGGACGGCGCTACCGCAACGGGTGCGCTGGGTTCGGGTTCGAAACTGGCCTGCATGCGGCCGGCGTCGGCGCCAACCGCTTCGATGCGGCCGGCGTGACGCACCGCTGATCCCAGCGCCTGGGTGGCAATG
>JBQTJH010000060.1:0-12343 GCA_052387335.1 Panacagrimonas sp.
TCACAGCGACCGCGGCGTCCAGTACGTTTCAATCCGCTACACCGAGCGCTTGGCCGACGCAGGCCTTGAGCCCTCTGTCGGCAGCGTCGGCGATTCCTACGACAACGCCCTGGCCGAGACCATCAACGGGCTCTACAAGGCCGAGGTGATCCACCGACGCTCGTCCTGGCGCCGCATCGAAGACGTCGAATGGGCAACGCTGCAGTGGGTCGATTGGTACAACCACCGCAGGCTGATGGGACCGCTCGGATACGTCCCACCGGCTGAAGCCGAGGAAGCCTACTATTCACAAATCCCGAGTCTGGCCCTCGCGGCCTGACTCACACCAACGAGCCTCCGGGAAAACCGGGGCGGTTCAGGTTTCACTTTGGTTCAGAGTCGAGCTGCGGGTTGGAACCATGCGTATGCACTTTGGAGCGCAAGCGCAGGCGCGACCGCACCCCGTGCAAAGTCCCTTGGAAGTGGCGAGGGCCCTGGAACAGTTCTTGTACCCATCCGGGAAACCTGATGGAGGCGCCAACAAAATGGCGCGAAACAGACGACATGAACTCGGCACTCTGGGTAGCAAAGACTGGACTCGATGCGCAGGCCACGCGCATGACGGTGATTTCCAACAACCTGGCCAATGTCTCCACCACGGGCTTCAAGCGCGGGCGGGCTTCATTTGAGGACTTGCTGTATCAGACGGTGCGCCAGGCGGGCGGCCAGACCAGCCAGCAGACGCAGTCTCCGACCGGCCTGAACCTCGGCACCGGCGTGCGCGTGGTCGCCACCGACCGCCAGTTTGCGCAGGGCAACCTGGCGCAGACCAACAACCCGCTCGACGTGGGCGTCAACGGCCGCGGGTTTTTTCAGGTGACGATGCCCGATGGCAGCACCGCCTATACCCGCGACGGCGGCTTTCAGATTGATTCGCAGGGCCAGCTGGTCACTTCCAGCGGCTTCACTGTGCAGCCCGGCATCACGATTCCGGAAGGCGCGCAGAGCGTGACCATCGGCGCGGACGGCACCGTATCCGTGCAACTTGCGGGCGAAGCGGCACCGCAGCAGGTGGGTGCGCTGAGCCTGGCGGACTTCGTCAATCCCGCCGGCCTGCAAAGCCAGGGCGAGAATCTGTACATCGAAACCGCTGCCAGCGGCGCACCGCAGACGGGCACGCCCGGCGTCAGCGGTCTGGGTCGCTTGGTGCAGGGCTCACTGGACTCTTCCAACGTCAACGTGGTGGAAGCGCTGGTCAACATGATCGAGACGCAGCGCGCCTACGAGATGAATTCCA
Organism: Panacagrimonas sp.; assembly: GCA_052387335.1. Lineage (GTDB taxonomy): Bacteria > Pseudomonadota > Gammaproteobacteria > Nevskiales > Nevskiaceae > Panacagrimonas. The sequence continues at coordinate 1,277 of JBQTJH010000060.1, forward strand.
AGGCCATCTCGACCACCGATCAGATGCTGGCCTACGTGTCCAACAACCTGTGAGCGCGCACCTGCAAGCTCGCGCGGTGGCGCTTCTGGGCGTGGTGCTGGCGGGCTGCGCCTCGGCCCCCAAGCCGCTGCCTGATCCGCCGCAGCCGCTGCAGCGTCCGTCGTTTGTACGCGAGGCCAATCCCGGGTCCATCTACAACGCAGGCAGCAGCTTCGTGCTGTTTGAAGATCCCAAGGCGCGGGTGCAGGGTGACCTGCTCACCGTGCTGCTGATCGAAAAAACCCAGGCGCAGAAAAAGGCTTCGACCTCGACCAGCAAGACGTCCAAGGTCGGCATCGAGAACCCGACCATCGCCGGCCTGCCGCTGAGTGACAAGGGCGTGGGCGTGGGCAGTTTCAGTCTGGAAGGTTCGCGCGGCTTTGATGGCCAGGGCGATACCAGTCAGTCCAATCAGCTCAACGGCAGCATCACCGTGACCGTGGTCGAACGCCTGCCGAACGGCAACCTGGTGGTGAGCGGTGAAAAGAATCTGGAACTCAACCAGGGTTCCGAGCGCGTTCGCCTCAGCGGCATCGTGCGGCCGGTGGATATACGCCCGGACAACAGCATCACCTCAGACCGTATCGCCGATGCGCGTATTCAATACGTCGGTCGCGGTGCGCTGGCCGACGCCAACGCGCAGGGCTGGTTTTCGCGCTTCTTCAATTCTCCGTGGTTCCCGTTCTGAGGTTCTGCTCATGACATCGCAAGCGCAAAGCAACGCAGATGGCCTATCGCTCTCCCCGACGGCGTCCAGCTCACGCCGGACAGGCCGTCTGCGTTTTTTTGCGCTGGTGATTGCGGTCGAGCTGGCCCTGCTCATCGCCACCTGGCCGGCGCAGGCCGAGCGGGTGAAGGATCTGGCGTCGGTGTCGGGCGTGCGCTCCAACCCGCTGGTGGGCTACGGCCTGGTGGTGGGTCTGGACGGCAGCGGCGATCAGACCTCGCAGGCGCCGTTCACGGTGCAGAGCCTCAAGAGCCTGCTCAATCAGCTTGGCGTCACCATTCCGCCGGGCGTGAACCCGCAGCTGAAAAATGTGGCGGCGGTCGCCATTCATGCCGACCTTCCGGCGTTCGCCAAGCCCGGGCAGAGCATCGACATCACCGTGTCCTCGCTGGGCAACGCCGGCTCGCTGCGCGGCGGATCGCTGCTGATGGCGCCGCTCAAGGGCGCAGACGGACAGGTGTATGCCATTGCCCAGGGCAATATCGTCGTCGGTGGCTTGGGCGTATCGGGCAAAGATGGATCGCGCGTATCCGTCAACATTCCCAGCGCAGGTCGCATCCCTGGTGGCGCCACCGTGGAACGCGCGGTGGCCACCGATTTTGATCTGGACCCCGAGATTCGCCTGAACCTGCACACGCCGGATTTCACCACGGCCGCGCGCCTGGCTGCGGGTATCAACCAACTGCTCGGTGGCCCGCTGGCTCGTGCGGTGGATCCGGTCACCGTCTCGGTGCGTGCGCCGGCGGATTCGGGCTCGCGCGTCGCGTTTTTGGCGGAACTCGAAAACCTCGACATACAGCCCGGTGAGGGCGCGGCGCGAGTGATTGTGAATTCACGCACCGGCACGGTCGTGGTGGGGCAGCAGGTGCGTGTGCTGCCCGCCGCGGTGTCGCACGGCACCTTGTCGGTGACCATTTCCGAAAAGCCGGCGGTAAGTCAGCCGGGTCCGTTCTCCGAAGGCGAAACCGTGGTGGTGCCGCGTAGCTCGATCGAGGTATCGCAGACCGGCGGTCAGATGTTTGTGCTGGACGGCGGCGTGTCGCTGAACGACCTGGTGCGCGCGGTCAATCAGATCGGCGCGTCTCCAGGCGATCTGGTGGCCATTCTCGAAGCGCTCAAGCAGGCCGGCGCGCTGCGTGCGGAACTCGTCGTCATTTAATCCAATGGCTGCGGCATCGCCGACTCCGATTGCAACCGACTTCAGCGGCTTTACCGCTCTCAAGACGTCTGCGCGCGCCAACGATCCGGAAACCGTCCGCAAGGCCGCGCAGCAGTTTGAAGCGCTATTCGTGCAGCAGATGCTCAAGTCCGCGCGTGCCGCGTCGCTCGGCGACGACATGCTTGGCGGCGGCCAGACCGAGTTCTATCAGGACATGTTTGACCAGCAGATGTCCTTGCACCTGGCCAATGGCAAGGGCATGGGACTGGCGGACGTGTTGGTCAAGCAACTGCTGCCAACGGCCAGCGCGCAGATGCCAGACTTTGACGCAGCACAAGCGCCGCTGCCGGGCCTGGGCACAACCACGGGTACGGGCGCGCCGCTGCCGAGCGCCGTCGCACCGTCGGCCACCGGCGTGGCGGTGATCAAGCCGGATGCGCAGAGCTTGGTCATGCCGGAGCTGCTGTCGATGGATCAGCTTTCGGCGCTGCCGTCGACCGCGGTGATCCGTGACGTTCAGGCCATCGCCCAAGGCCGCTATCAGTCCCCGGACAACGCGGCGCACTTCATTGCCCAGATTCGTCCGCACGCCGAACGTGTAGCTAGCACCTTGGGCGTTCCGGCCGAGGCGGTGATGGCGCAGGCGGCGCTGGAAACCGGATGGGGCCGACATGTGCCGACGCACGCCGATGGTCGGCCCGGGCACAATTTTTTTGGCATCAAGGCCCATGGGGGCTGGGACGGCGCACGTCTGGACAAGACCACGCATGAGCATCTGGGCGGGCGCATGCAGCGGATCACGGCCACGTTTCGCGCCTACGACTCCATCGGCGAGGGATTTGACGACTACGCGCGCTTTCTGAAAACCAACCCGCGCTACGCCGAGGCCCTGCGCCAGGGGACTGATGCGCAGGGCTTCGCACAGGGATTGCAGGAGGCGGGTTATGCCACCGACCCGGCCTACGCCAGCAAGCTGCTCAAGATGATGCGCAGCGAGCCGATAAGCCGGGAAGGGGACAGCCGCAATCCTGAAAGGCCCGTCTAATGTCTGATCTGCTGAATACCGGTGTTTCCGCACTGCTCAGTTACCGCAAGGCACTGGACACGGCCGGCCACAACATCGCCAACGTCAACACCGAGGGCTATACGCGCCAGCGGGTGGAATTGGCGTCACGTCTGGGCGGCCCCAGCGGCGACGGTTACATCGGCAGCGGCGTCAACATCACTACGGTGCGACGCATGACCGACAGCTTTGTCGGCGCGCGCATCGTGTCGGACTCCTCAGCTTACGGCCGCGCCGAGAGTTTCGAAGGCATCACAGCGCAGCTCGATTCCTGGCTGTCGGACGCTGCCACGGGTTTGGCGAACCCGCTCAACAAATTCTTTGACGGTCTGAATTCCCTGGCCGCCAATCCGGCTTCCACCGCAGTGCGCCAGACCGTGATCAGCGATGCGCAGGCGCTGAGCACGCGCTTTCATTCGCTGCAGACACAGGTCGACGGTCTGCAATCCGAAGTCAACGCGCGCCTGCGTGGCGCCGTGCAGGAAATCAACCAGGCCTCGGTGGGAATCGCGCAACTCAACGAGCGTATTGCCCAGGCCAGCGCTGCAGCGGGCGGCCAGCCGCCGAATGATCTGCTGGACCAGCGCGATCAATTGATCCAGGACATTGCCGGCAAGGTCAGCATCACCACCACGCAGGCGGATGACGGCTCTGTCAATGTGTTCACCGGCAGCGGCCAGGCCCTGGTGCTGGGCAAGCAGGCCGGCACCTTGGGCGTGACTGACGATGCTTTTTCCAGCGGCCGACTCGATATCACGTTCAATGGCACCGCTATCACTTCACAGATCGGCGGCGGCACGCTCGGTGGATTGCTCGACGCGCAGCGCGAGGTGATCCAGCCCGCGCAGGCGCAGCTCGGTCGTATCGCCATCGGACTGACCGAGGCATTCAACGCCCAGCATGCGCAGGGTGTGGATGCCAGCGGCCAGGCGGGTGGCAGCTTCTTCGCGCCGATTGCCGGCACGGTGTTCAACGCACGAACCAATACCGGCAGCGCGCAGATCGATGTCGGCTTTACCGACGCATCAGCGCTGACCGATGCCGACTATCAGCTCAGCTTCAACGGCGCGAGCTGGCAACTGACCCAGGCCGATAGCGGTGTGGTCGTCCCTATGACCGGCAGCGGTAGCCCGGGTGATCCGTTCGTGGCACAGGGTGTGAGCTTCACGATCGGCGGCGCGGCAGCAGCGGGAGATCGATTCCTGATTCGTCCCACCGCCAACGCCGCCGGTGATATCGGCGTCGCCCTGTCCGATCCCGCCCGTCTGGCGGCAGCGGCCAGCGGTAGCCCGGCCAATTCCAGTGACAACAGCAATGCGCGTGCGCTGCTGGGTTTGGGTTCGGTCGGGATACTCGATGGCGGTCGCAACAGCTTGGCCGCCGCGCATACGCGCCTGGTTGCTGGTGTCGGCAATCAGGCACAGCAAGCCAGCGTCGCGCGCAACGCGCAGGAGAGTCTGCTGGGGCAGTCGCTGTCCGCGCGAGATGCCGCGTCCGGTGTGAATCTGGATGAGGAAGCCTCCGATCTGGTGCGTTTTCAGCAGGCCTATCAGGCCGCAGCGCAGGTCATCGCGGTGGCCGATACGGTATTCCAGTCACTGCTGTCGGCCATGAGGAGATAACGATCATGCCGAAATCTCTGTCTACGGTAGAGCTGCATGGTGACGGCATGATCGCCCTCACCCCACCGCTCGCTCCGCCAGCGGTCCCCCCCTCTCCCGCTGCGCGGGCGAGGGACATCAGTCTCGCGACGCGAGGCACTTGCTAATCATGCGCATCTCAACCGCCGCACTGCATCAGCAAGGGCTGGTCAATATCCTGCGCAATCAGGCTGCGCTGTCGAAGACGCAGAACGAGTTATCTCTGGGCACGCGTCTGGTCACCGCCAAGGACAGCCCCACCGATTGGACTCGCGCCGCCGGACTCGATCAGCAACTCGCACAATTCGAGCGCTTCCGCAGCAATGCCTCGGTCGCGCAGCAGCACCTGGGGCTGGAAGAAAACGCGCTCAGTTCTGCCACTGAAACCCTCAATCGCGTGCGCGAACTGGCCCTGCAAGCAGCCAACGCCACGCAGTCGGCACAGTCACGCGCGTCCATCGCGCAGGAAATGCAGGCACGCATCAGTGAACTGCTGTCGATTGCCAACAGCAGCAGCGGCGAAGGCCGTTATCTGTTTGCCGGCACTGCCGATAGCGCCGCGCCGTTCTCGCTCAACCCGGTGGGTGCCACGTATTCGGGTAATCAGACCCAGGCCCTGCTCGATGTGGTGCCCGAGCGCAGCGTGCAGCTTGGAGATTCCGGCAGCCGCGTATTCATGGATCTGAGCAGCGGCAACGGCACGTTTGCCGTGTCTGCCACCGCATCCAATACCGGCAGCGTGCGCCTGGATAGCGCCAAGCTCAGCGATGCCGCGAGCTGGGACGGTGACAGCTACACCCTCAGCTTCAATGCCGGCGCGTATGAAATCCGCGACAGCAGCAACACGCTGGTGGATAGCGGTGCGTACACCAGTGGCACCAGCATTCGCTTTCGCGGTGTTGATCTGAGCCTGAGCGGCACGCCCGTCAACGGCGACAGCTTCAGCATTACGCCGAGCCAGCCGCAGGACATGTTCGCGACCCTGCAGAATTTCGTGGCGCTGGTCACGACCACGCCGACCGATGCGGCGGGCCGCGCGCAGATGCAGACCGCGGTCTATGGCGCGCTGGAGGAAATCGACGGCGCGCTGGAACGTGTCTCCGAGGTGCGCTCCACCGTTGGCCATCGACTGCTGGCGCTGGATGACGCGGCGATGCAGATGGATGCGCTGGACGTGCAGACGCAATCCACGCTGTCCGGCATTCGCGATCTGGATTACGCCGAGGCCACCACCCGCCTGAATCTGCAACTCACAGCCCTGCAAGCGGCGCAGCAGTCTTATGCGCGCATCCAGGGCATGTCGCTGATCGACTTTCTCCGCTGATCATTGAACTTGCGCCGCTCATCCATTTTAGCGACGCGGCCTAAAGATTTATCGAATCAAGCCGAAAAACTTCACAGCAACGGCATTCGAACCAAGAACCGCACCGCTAATCACAAGGCATTTTCGCCGCGGGATTCAATCACCAACAGGAGTAAGAATCATGGCTCAGTCAATCAACACTAACGTTTTCTCGCTCAATGCTCAGCGCAACCTGAATTCTTCCCAGGGCACGCTGGCCACCTCGCTGCAGCGTCTGTCTTCCGGTATGCGTATCAACAGCGCCAAGGATGATGCCGCGGGTTTGGCGATCACCGAGCGCTTCACCACCCAGATTCGTGGCCTGGATCAGGCTGCGCGCAACGCCAATGACGGCATCTCGCTGGCGCAGACCGCCGAAGGTGCGCTGTCTGAAGTCAGCAACAACCTGCAGCGTATCCGCGAACTCGCCGTGCAGAGCCGCAACGCGACCAATAGCGCCTCGGATCGTGCTGCTCTCGACGTTGAAGCTCAGGCGCTCAAGGCTGAAATCGACCGCGTCGCCTCGCAGACCTCGTTCAACGGCGTGAATCTGCTCGACGGCTCGTTCACCAACAAGACCTTCCAGATCGGCGCCAACGCCGGCCAGACCATCGACATCGACGCCATCGTCGATGCCAGCTCGGCCAGCCTCGGCACGTATTCCAGTGCCACGGTGACCGGTGCTGCGGCCTCGGCCTTCACGGGCATCACGGCAGGTGATCTGACCATCAACACGGTCAGCGTCGGTGCCATTGCAGCCGACACCAGCGCAACGGAGCGCGCTGCCAGCATTCGCACGGCAGTGAACTCGGTTTCTGACCAGACCGGTGTCTACGCGGTGAACGATACGGCGACCACGGTGACGTTGGTGTCGACTTCCGCAGCGGTGGTGGTTGCGCACGCCGGTGCTACCGCCACGGCGGCCACCACGGGCTTGACCGCTGGTACGACGGCGCTGGCGAATTCCACGGGCTTCTCGACGCTTGATCTGAACAGTGTTGCGGGCGCCGACTCGGCCATGCGCCAGATGGACGCCGCGCTCGACGCCGTCAACAGCGCTCGCGCCGGTCTGGGTGCGGTGCAGAACCGCTTCAGCTCGGTGGTGTCCAGCTTGCAGACCACGTCGGAGAACCTGTCCGCCTCGCGTGCCCGCATTCAGGACGCCGACTTCGCCAAGGAAACGGCCGCTCTGACCCGCGCCCAGATCCTGCAGCAGGCCGGCACCGCGATGCTCGCGCAGGCCAATGCGGTTCCGCAGAACGTCCTGAGCCTGCTGCGCGGCTAAGGATGACCCAGGCTTGAAAGTCCCGGGCCCCGGCGATTCAAAAACGCCGGGGCCTGCGGATTGAGCCGAGAGACTATGGAGGTGGGTATGTCCACCGAGATATCGATGAATGCGGTGACGGCTGTTCCCAGAACTGGGGACGGCTTTCGTGCGTTGGTGCTGCCGACGACGTCGGCCAGCGCCGCGCGTTCCGCCGACCTTGCGCCGGAGTCCGCAGTGGGTCTGTCTCAGGCCGTGCAAGACCTCAGGCAGCAGGCGCGTTCTGCCGGCGCCGAGCTGGATTTTCGCATCGACGAGGACTCCGGTCGTGTCGTGGTCAGTGTGATCGACCAGGCTGACGGCACCGTGCTGCGGCAGATGCCCAGCGAAGAAGCCCTGCGTATTTCACGCAACCTGGCCAAGCTCGAATCCTGCGTGTTCGAGTGTCAGGCCTGATCTGAATTCTCAACGGTCCCAACACGAGCCATGGCCATTTCATCCGCGGGTATCGGTTCCGGTCTCGACGTTCAGAGCCTGGTGTCCCAGCTGGTTGCCTCGGAGCGTTCACCTGCCGAGACACGTCTGAGTCGACAAGAGAGCAGCACGCGCAGCACCTTGTCTGCGCTGAGCATCTTCAAGTCCACCATGGCCGGTTTGCAGACCTCGGTCAACGCGCTCAAGGGTGGTGCGAGTGCGCTGGACAAGCTCAGCGTCAGCTCGTCCAAGCCCGAGCTGTTCACCGCGACCACCAGCAGCGGCGCCGCCGCGGGAAGTTTTGGTGTGGAAGTGCTGAGCCTAGCCACGGTGAGCAAGATCAATAGCGACGTCTACGGCTCGGCCGACGCGGTGGTGGGCAACGGCACGGTGACGATCAGTGTCGGTGCCGAGTCCTTCGACATCACCCTGGATAACGACGGCAATTCGCTGGCCGACCTGCGCGACAAGATCAACCAGGCCAGCGACAACACCGGCGTCACCGCCTCGCTACTCAATGTCGATGGCGGCACGCGCCTGGTGCTGACCGCACGCGAAACCGGCACGGCAAACGCCCTGTCCTTGAGTTCTTCGGCCGAGATCGGCGGCGCGGCCTTCATCAACACCGCGGTGCTGCAGACGGCGGTGGACGCCGAAATCGAGATTGACGGCTTCACCTATATCAGCGGCTCCAACACCGTGACCGCTGCGGTCGACGGCGTCAGCTTCAATCTGCTCAAGGCCGAGCCAGGCACCGTCGGCACGCTGAATCTGAATGTGGATTCCAAGTCCTCATCCGAGGCGGTGCAGGCCCTGGTCAAGTCCTACAACACCATCGTTGCGGTGCTGGCGACCTACGGCAAGTACGACGCCAGCAGCAAGACCGCCGGCCCCCTGATGGGCGATGCCTCGGTCCGCGGCGCCTTGTCGCAGATTCGCGGCATTCTCAGCGGCAGTTCCACCAGCGGTGGCGACTTTCAGGTGCTGAGTCAGCTGGGCATCACCACGCAGGCAGACGGCACGCTCAAGGTGGACAGCGCCAAGCTCGACGCCGCCATCGCCAGCGATGCGCAGGGCGTCAAGAGCCTGTTCAGTGGCAGCGACGGCTTCGCCACCCAGCTCAGCGAGGTGCTCAGTGGAGTGCTGGGTACGGGTGGTCGTCTGGAGGCCGGAACGCAGGGCCTGCAATCGCGACTCGACAATCTTGCCGATCAGCGTGATCGCCTGGATCTGCGCATGGCAGCGGTGGAGCGGCGCTATCGCCAGCAGTTCACGGCGCTCGACACCTTGCTCGGCCAGTTGCAGACCACCAGCTCCTACCTGACCCAGCAGTTGTCCAATCTGCCGGGTTCGAACTCGAATTGAGTCTTGTCCTCCGCGAAATCTGAGGACAAAAGCGAATGCTGATTCTGCAAATAAATCGACGATCTCGCTCAAGACCCTCTGCATCACGCCGATAAATAACGGTCAGTCACCGAGAACGAACATGGGCGCGATGATCAATCTGCAGGCTGTGCGGCAGTACCAGAATTCTGGCCTGGACAGCACGGCGCTGGATGCAACGCCGCATCAGCTCATCGCGATGTTGCTGGAGGGTGCACTGGATCGCCTGGCTCGTGCGCGTGGCGCTGCGCGCAACGGTGATCGAGCCGGCAAGTGCGCCAATGTAGGGGCGACCATTTCGATCGTCGAATACCTGAGCTTGAGTCTGGATCGCAATATCGGCCCGGTCGCCGAGCGCCTCAGCGCGCTGTATGACTTCTGCCTGCGCCATCTGGCCCAGGCCAATGCCTCGAATGATCCGCGCATGCTGGATCAGGTCGCGGACGTGCTGCGTCCGATCAAGAACGCCTGGGACGAAATGTCCGGCACCGCACGGCGCTAGATCCACGATCATGGTGCAGCACCCGGATCTGTTCGAAGGACAACCGCACTACGCGGAACGCCTGCGCGCAGACTTCGAGCTGCTGGCACATCACCCGGCGGCCGAGCAGCAGTCGCGCTTCGAGGAAGACGCCGAGAGTCTCCTGGCCGGCTTGCTTGCGCTGGACGAACACAGCACCACCAAGAGCGAAGACGAGAAGGAGTTCAGCCCCGAGCTCGCGCGTCTGGAGCGCAAGCTCGATCTGGTGCTGGAGCTGCTTTCGGCACAGCTCATGGACGCCAAGGCGCCACGCGAGACCATGGTGCAGCTCAGCGCGCGCGGCGCGCGTTGGGCCTTGCCGACGGATGCGCCGACGCCGGGCAGCCGGGTGGTCGCTTGCATCTATGTACATCGCCTGATGCCACGACCGTTGCGACTGCCGGCCGAAGTCGTTCACGAGCAGCCCGGTTGGCTGCAGCTGCGCTTCCTGCCGCTGGGCGAAGCCTGCGAGGAATTATTGCTGCGCCACGTGTTTCAGCAGCATCGGCGGGCATTGGCGGGGCATCGTCGTGGGCGTCGCTGAGCCTCCTGCGATGCCGGCACTCATACGCAGGATTGGCGTGATATTCCCGCGTCGGATACCTGCAGGTAATCGCAGACTTGCGCACGCCAGTCCGGCAAGACGATGCGCTCGCCGCGGTCCTCACCCAGCTCCACCTCGTACTGTCCGGGTCGGTGGGTATGACCGTGGATCAGCTGCTGCACGCCGTGCTGGCGCATGGCGGCAACTACGGCCCGAGGATTCACATCCATGATGCTCTCGGCCTTGTTGTGCTTGGCGGTAGCGCTGGTGCTCTTGATGCCGCCGGAAATGCGCATGCGCCGCGCAACCGACAGGCGCATGAACAGCCACTGCGCCCAGCGCAAGCGCGAAAAACGTCGCCAGCGCTGGTACCCCAGATCATCGGTGCAGAAAATGTCGCCGTGCGAAATCAGCACGCGGCGTCCACCCAGCTCGATGCAGCAAGGATCTGGCAAGGCGCGCACACCGGTCAGCACGAAGAAATCGCGGCCCAGCATGAAGTCGCGGTTGCCGTGCTGAAAATAGATCGGCACGCCGCGCGCGCTTAGCGCGGCCAGCGCGGCAACTTCTGCGGCGTAGTCCTGCAGCCCGACGTCATCGCCAATCCACACTTCAAATAGATCGCCGAGCACATAGACCGCGGCGGCCTCGCGCGCAGGTCCGTGCAGGAAGCCGAGGAAGCGCTCGCGCAGCGGCGATGGCTGCGTCGGCAGATGCAGATCAGCGAGAAACAGGGTGGGCCGCGGGTCCGACATGTTCAAGGCGTATAAGCGACGGAGTCCTCGGCGCGAACAGATGGCGCGATGCTGATCGCGCTAGGGTCTGGTGGCAAATGGATGGTGGGGGCGGTGGGGGTGCAACAAAACGCCCGGCGACGCGTGGGCCGCGGCGCGGGGGGTGTGGCCGCGCGGC
>JBQTJH010000061.1:0-8958 GCA_052387335.1 Panacagrimonas sp.
ACGGCAAGGGCAGGGTGGTCGTACCCATTTGGTTTCTCCGGCGATGGCTGCAGCGGCCGGTATCGCCGGTCATTTTGTGGATGTCAGGCGGGGTGACCTATGAAAGGGTCCGGAAGCCATCGCCGGAGCACCGCCCCGGCCCGGTCGCTGGCGACCGGGCGTTCGCCGGGCATGGACTGCCACTGGCAGTCCATGAAATCCCCGGCTCACCCCGCGATGGCTGCAGCGGCCGGTATCGCGGGACATTTTGTTGATGTGCGGACGATGCCGGCATGAACCTGCTCAATGAGGCCGCGTCGGATCAGCGCCAGCATTACTTCGTCGGCATCGTGCCGCACAGCCATGCGCCGGGTATCCGATATGTCGAGCACCAGACCGGGCGCGTCACTTTTGATCTGCCGTATCGCGAAGACCTGGTCGGCGACCCGTTCACGGGCGTGGTTCACGGTGGCGCGCTCGGCGCGCTGCTGGAGTTCGCCGCCATCTGCCCGTTGATGTTGGTCGCCGAGGTCAAGACATTTCCGAAGATCGTGAACATCACCGTGGAATATCTGCGTGGTGCGCAGCCACCGCTGGATACCGATGCCCGCGCCACGGTCAGGCGTCACGGCCGTCGTGTCGCCAATGTGCGCGCGATTGCGTATCAGGCCGATGCGTCCAAGCCGATCACCGCGGCCAACGCGCATTTCCTGCTGTCCGTTTGATTGACCCGAGAATCGTCATGAGAGCCTTCACCACCGTCACCGCCAAGGTCGCGCCGCTGGATCGTCCTAACGTGGACACTGACGCGATTATCCCCAAGCAGTACCTGAAGTCGATCAAGCGCAGCGGCTTCGGCCCGTTTGCCTTCGACGATTGGCGCTACCTGGATCCGGGCGATCTGGATATCGACCCGGCCACGCGCCGGCCGAATCCGGACTTCGTGATGAACCAGCCGCGTTATGCCGGCGCCGAGATTCTGCTGGCGCGCGAAAACTTCGGCTGTGGGTCGTCCCGCGAACACGCGGTGTGGGCGCTGGACCAGGCGGGCTTCCGCGCGGTGATCGCGCCGAGCTATGCCGATATCTTCTTCAACAACAGTTTCAAATCCGGCTTTCTGCCCGTGGTGCTGCCGGCCGCGGTGGTGGATCAATTGTTTCGAGAAACCCAGGCTGCCGAGGGCTACGCGCTGACCATCGATCTGCCCGCGCAGACCGTGTTGACGCCCTCGGGCCAGCGGTTCGGGTTCGAGATTGACGCGTTTCGCAAGCACTGCATGGTCAATGGACTCGACGATATCGGCCTGACCTTGCAGAAGGCCGACGCGATTCGCGCCTATGAAGCCAAGCGGCGCGAACAGGCGCCCTGGCTGTTTGCCTCCTGATTCCACTTCACCGGATTGCACGCGACATGACGTACAAGATTCTGATTCTGCCCGGCGACTACATTGGCCCCGAGATACTCGGCGAGGCGGTGAAGGTGCTGGAGGTGCTTAAGGCCAGCGGCGAGGCGCTCGAATGGCGTTTTGGCCATCTGGGCGGCGCTGCCTATGACGCCGAAGGGCATCCGTATCCCGCGTCCACGCAGATGGCGGCACGCGAGGCGGATGCCATCCTGCTCGGCGCAGTGGGCGGTCCGAAGTACGACGAGCTGCCGCGCGAGCTGCGGCCAGAACGTGGCTTGCTCGGCATCCGCAAGGATCTCGAATTGTTCGCCAACCTGCGCCCGGCGCGCGTGTTCGAGGAACTGGCGGATTCGTCTTCGCTGAAAAGGGAATTCATCGCCGGCCTCGACATCCTGATCCTTCGCGAGCTGACCGGCGACATCTACTTCGGTCAGCCGCGCGGTCGGCGCAAGAACGCCGACGGTGATGACGAAGGCTTCGACACCATGCACTACAGCCGGCCCGAGGTGGAGCGCATCGCGCGGGTCGCGTTCGAGGCGGCGCGCAAGCGCAGTCGCAAGGTCTGCTCGGTGGACAAGGAGAACGTGCTCGACACCTCGCGGCTGTGGCGCGAAGTGGTGTGCGAGGTGCACAAGGACTATCCGGATGTGGAGCTGACCCACATGTACGTGGACAACGCAGCGATGCAGCTGGTCAAGCGTCCGAAGCAGTTTGACGTGATGGTCACCGGCAACATCTTCGGCGACATTCTTTCGGACGAGGCGTCGATGCTGGCGGGTTCCATCGGCATGCTGCCGTCGGCGTCCCTGGACCGGAACAACAAGGGCATGTACGAGCCGATTCACGGCAGCGCGCCGGATATCGCCGGTCAGAACAAGGCCAATCCGCTCGCCACGATTCTGTCTATGGCGATGATGTTCAAGTACAGCTTCAACCGTTCCGACCTGTCGGATCGGATCGAGGCGGCGGTGAAGCGCGTGTTGCAACAGGGTCATCGCACCGGCGACATCGCCATGCCGGGTGAAAAAATCATCGGCACGTGCGAGATGGGTGACGCAGTGGTCGCGGCGTTGAAGTTTTGAAAGAACGGCTAACGCAAAGGCGCAAAGGGAGCAGAAAGGACGCGAAGACCGAGGTCAAATGGGACGGCATCGATGTTCGACGGCGCATCGGTACCTTGATCTGCCTCTGCGCCCTTTGCGTTGATCGCTTTTGATTTAATCAGTAAGGAAAGCAGAGATGATGAAGGTCGGTTTCGTCGGATGGCGCGGCATGGTGGGCTCAGTGCTCATGCAGCGTATGCAGGAGGAGCGTGACTTCGCGCTCATCGAGTCTCATTTTTTCAGCACCTCCAGCGTCGGCGGCGCAGGGCCTCGCATCGAGGGTCGTGACACCCCGGCGCTCAAGGACGCCAGCTGTATCGAGGCGCTGGCCGCCATGGATGTGGTCATCACCTGCCAGGGCGGCGACTACACCAACGCCGTGTTCCCCAAGCTGCGTGCCAGTGGCTGGAGCGGCTACTGGATCGACGCAGCCTCCAGTCTGCGCATGAAGGATGACGCGGTCATCATCCTCGACCCGGTCAATCGTCATGTCATCGACGCGGCGCTGGCGCGCGGCGTCAAGAATTACGTCGGCGGCAATTGCACCAATTCCATCCTGCTGATGGGCGTAGGCGCGCTGTTCCGCGAAGGCCTGGTGGAATGGGTCAGTTCCATGACCTATCAGGCGGCCAGCGGCGGCGGTGCGAATCACATGCGCGAGCTGCTCAAGGGCATGGGCGTGATCCACGCCGCGGTGGCCGACGAACTGGCCACGCCGGCCTCGGCCATTCTCGATATTGATCGCAAGGTGGCGGCGAGTATCCGTCAGGACGTGCCCACGGAGTTCTTCGGCACGCCGCTGGCGGGCGGCCTGATCCCCTGGATCGACGCGCAGCTGGACAACGGCCAGTCCAAGGAAGAATGGAAGGGGCAGGCGGAGGTCAACAAGATCCTGGGCAATACCGCGCCCATTCCGGTGGACGGCCTGTGCGTGCGCGTCGGCGCCATGCGCTGCCACAGCCTGGCGCTGACCCTCAAGCTTCGTCGCGACCTGCCGTTAACCGAGATCGAGGGCATCATCCGGTCGGGCAACGACTGGGTGAAGTGGGTGCCCAACGAGCGCGCGATCACCGTCCAGGAGCTGACACCGGCGTCCATCACCGGCGGTCTGCAGGTGGGCGTGGGCCGGGTGCGCAAGCTCAATCTGGGGCCGGAGTACGTCTCCGCGTTCGTGATCGGCGATCAGTTGCTATGGGGTGCGGCCGAGCCTCTGCGGCGCATGCTCAGGATTCTGCTGAGTGCGTGAACGCGGCAGGGATTGCAACGTCGAGCGCAAGTATGGTTAGGCCCTGATCTATCCTGTATAAAACGACTTACGTAGCCAAGCTCAGGTAGAACATCAGCGCTGAGTGAGGTGGGGGCTGGCATCCAGGGAGCGGGAATGTTGCGAAGACTCATCATCGCGGTGGCATGTGGCTTGTGCTTCGCGTGGAATCCCGCCCAGGCGCTTGGACTTGGCGAGATCGTGCTCGGCTCCGGTCTCAATCAGAGATTCACCGCCGAGATTCCGTTCACGTCCTTGAGCCCCGAAGAGGCGGCCAATGTGCGGGCGCGCTTGGCGGAGAACGCCGACTTCGAACGTGCTGGCCTGGAACGCTCGGCCTACCTCAGTTCACTCAAGGTGGATGTCATCGTGAGCGACAGCAATCCGCGCGTGGTGCTGAGCAGTGACGAGATCGCACGCGAGCCGCTGCTGAGCTTGCTGATCGAGGTCAAGACCGTGGGCGCCGGTCCACGGGTGCTGCGCGAATACACCGTGTTTCTCGATCCACCGGGCATAGGCGCCGCCGCACCGCCGCCGCAGGCACGACCGATGGCGCTGCCGGGTGGTTCGGCTGCCAGCGCGGCTGACGAATTCTACGAGGCTGCGGGCGACGGCCAGTCGAGTGCCGCGGCCGCACCGGCGGCGCAGGCCGATCCAGGCACCTACGGTCCGATCCGCGCCGGTGAGACCCTGACCACCATCGCACGCACGCTGCGTCCTACTGGTGTGACCCTGGATCAGACCGTGCTGGCGCTGTTCGAAACCAATCCGGACGCATTCTCCAACCGCGACATCAACAGCCTGCGCCGCGACGCCATGCTCGCGGTGCCCAGCCCGGGACGCATGCAGGCGACTTCGGCGGAAGTGGCGCACGCGCGTCTGGAAGAGCTGCGGCAGTCGCAGTTCGTGCAGAACACCACGGCGCGGGCGATGGCCCCGGCCATCGTGTCCAGACCGCTACCGTCTGCGCCGACCCGGCCCAGCACACCGACGACAGCGGTTGCGGAAGACATCGACGATACGGATGCGGAAGTCGACGCGCCGGCGCCCGCAGACACCGCCGCAAGCACCGCTGCCCTTGATTCAGCGCCCGCGGCGGCGCCTGCCAACACCAACGCCGGCGAATCAGCGGCGCTTGATGCTGAAGCCGATGCTCCGGCTGATGCCGCTGCCAGTGTCGACGCTCCCGCCGACGCGGGTGCCGAAGATGCTGCTGTGTCGGTTGGTGGCGAAGACCTGTCTACCGTGGCCGCGGACAGTGGCACTGGCGAGAGCAATCTGCTGTGGATCGTGATCGGCCTGTTGGTCTTGGGCGGCGTAGCCTTCCTGGTGATCCGCGCGGTACGCGAGCGTCGTGCGCAGCAGGAATACGCCGAGGCCAGCAGCGCCTCCAGCGAGCTGCCACTTCCGCGTGCCGGTGCCACCGGCACCATCGCCAAGACATCCATGTCCACGCGGGATGAACTCGAAGCCCTGGATCGCCAGTTCAGCGACGAGGAGCGCATGGCCTCGAGTGATGCGGTCGATGCCGTCGGCGATGCCGGTCGTGTCGAACCCCTGCTGTCCGCGGCGGTCGAGGGTCTGGATGAAACGCCCGATGTGGCGTCGCAGGACCCTCTGGCCGAGGCCGAATTCCATCTGGCCTATGGCCTGCACAACGAGGCCGAGACGCAGCTGCTCAAGGCCAGCAAGCGCGAGCCCGAGCGCACTGATCTGAAGATCAAGCTGGCCGAAACCTATTTCGCCACCGGCAAGGCGCGGGAATTCGTCAGTCTTACCCAGGACCTCAAGCCGGGGCTGTCGGATAGCGAGTGGGAAAAGCTGGCCGCGATGGGGCGTGACCTGGTGCCCGGCGATCCCGGTTTCCAGCGACCGCAGGCGCGTGCCGTCGAGCCTGCATTGTCGGCCGTGGCGCCCAGCGTCGTGCCCGAAGCCGCGACCGACCTGGTCGATCAGGGTCTGGACTTCCGTCTGGAAGAGCTGGAGTTGCCCACCGCGGACATCGGTGCGCAGGACGCCGGTGCCGCCCGCAAACCGGACAGCAATCTGCTCGAGTTCGACCTGGGTGAGTTCGACCTCGGCACGCCGGAGCCTGCGTCCAAGCCGGCGGTGGTGCAGGCCTTCGATCCGGAGGCTTTCGACCTGGATACGGCGAGTTCTCCCGCAGGCGATCCCATGTCCGGCCTGGCGCTGGACGATCTGGAGCCGCTGGCTATCGACCTGAGCGCATCCGAGGACGCGGGCAATGGCGACGATGCCGGTACCAAGCTGGACCTGGCCCGCGCCTACCTGGAGATGGGCGACATGGAGATGGCTCGCAGCCTGCTCGACGAAGTCGCGACCCAGGGCACGGAGGCGCAGAAGCGCGACGCCGCGGTCCTGCGTGAACGGCTGAGTGCCTGAAGCGGAGCGCGGACCGGCGGCCGGCATGAGCCGCTGGGCTGCCTGCGTCGAATACCAGGGCGGCGCGTATTCGGGCTGGCAGTCACAGCACCACGCGCCCTCGGTGCAGGCGGCGGTGGAGGCGGCGCTGTCCAGGGTCGCGGATCACGCGGTGGAGGTGGTCGCGGCGGGTCGGACGGACGCTGGCGTACACGGGTATGGCCAGATCATTCATTTCGATTCGGGTTCGCGGCGCACGCCCTACGCCTGGTTGCTGGGCACCAACACGGCCTTGCCCGATGACGTCGCTCTGCGCTGGGTACAGCCGGTGGCCGATTCCTTTCACGCCCGCTTCTCGGCGCGTTCACGCAGCTATCGCTACGTGATTCACAACGCGCGCTGGCGCTCGGCGCTACTGCTGGGCCGCGCCGCCTGGATCACCTGGCAGTTGGACGCAGAGGCCATGAACCACGCCGCGCAGGCGCTGCTGGGCGAACAGGACTTCAGTGCGTTTCGCGATTCCGAATGTCAGTCGCGCACGCCGATGCGCGAAGTGCAGGCCATTTCCGTGCGGCGCGAGCGTGACTTGGTGCTGCTGGACATTCGCGCGAACGCGTTTCTGCACCACATGGTGCGCAATATCGCCGGCAGCTTGATCGAGGTCGGCAGCGGCAAGCAGCCGCAGGCCTGGATCGCCGAGGTGCTGGCCTCGCGCCAGCGCACGCGCGCCGGCATGAACGCGCCGGCCTGCGGACTTTATTTCGTACACGCCGAATATCCCGCAGAATTCGCGCTTCCTGCGTCCACGCCGTTCTGGCTGCCGTGACCGATCCGAGATTTCCTTCCGCCGCTGTCTCGCGCACCCGCATCAAGTTCTGCGGCTTCACGCGCGCCGAAGACATCGATCTGGCGGTGGCCCTCGGTGTCGACGCCATCGGCCTGATCTGTGTGCCGGACAGCAAGCGCTTTCTGACGCCGACCGCCGCCGCGGCCTTGCGTCGGCGCCTGCCGCCGTTTGTCAGCGCCGTGCTGCTGCTGAGCAATGCCGATATAGCTTGGGCCGATACCGCGCTCGAAGCGGTGGAGCCGGACCTGGTGCAATTCCACGGCACGGAGTCGGCGAGCTACTGCAGCGGCTTTGGCCGGCGTTATCTCAAGAGCGTATCGGTGAGTCATGCCGAGGATGTGCGTGCCGCCGCGCGCAGCCATGCGCAGGCCGCGGCCCTGCTGCTCGACAGTCATGTGCCCGGCGGCATGGGCGGCACCGGACAGGTGTTCGACTGGACCCAGATTCCGCGCGATGTCGAACTGCCGCTGATCCTCGCCGGTGGCCTGAATCCGGCCAATGTCGGTGAGGCGGTTAGACTATGTGCCCCCTTCGCGGTGGACGTCAGCAGCGGGATCGAGTCCGCACCCGGCCGCAAGGATCCAGAGCAGATGCGCGCGTTTATCGCAGCCGTGAGGCAGGCGGACGCCGAGTCCATACGATGAATAAGCCGATCTTGTATAGCGAATATCCCGATACCCGCGGCCACTTCGGTCCCTACGGCGGCCGCTTCGTTTCCGAAACCCTGATGGAGCCGCTGCGCCAGCTCGAACAGGCCTACGCGCGGTTGAAGAACGATCCCGCGTTTCTGGCCGAGCTGGATCAGGACCTCAAGCACTATGTGGGTCGCCCGAGTCCGCTGTATCACGCACAGCGTCTGACACGGGACTGGGGCGGCGCGCAGGTCTGGCTCAAGCGCGAAGACCTTAATCACACTGGCGCGCACAAGATCAACAACACGGTGGGCCAGGCGCTGCTGGCCAAGCATCTGGGCAAGACGCGCATCATCGCGGAGACCGGCGCCGGCCAGCATGGCGTGGCCAGCGCCACCATCGCCGCGCGCCTGGGCCTGAGGTGTGTGGTCTACATGGGCATCGACGATGTCGAGCGCCAGTCGCCCAATGTCTATCGCATGAAGCTGCTCGGTGCGACGGTGGTACCCGTGACCAGCGGCACACGGACCCTGAAAGATGCGCTCAACGAGGCGATGCGCGACTGGGTGACGAACGTGGATGACACCTTCTATGTCATCGGCACGGTTGCGGGCCCGCATCCGTATCCGATGCTGGTGCGTGACTTCAACAGCGTGGTCGGGCGTGAGCTGATCTGGCAGACACAGGAGCAGATCGGTCGCCTGCCGGATCTGATGACCGCCTGCGTCGGCGGCGGGTCCAATGCCATCGGCATGTTCCATCCGCTGCTGCCGTTCGAGTCGGTGAAGATGGTCGGCGTTGAAGCCGGCGGAGATGGCATCGAAACCGGCCGCCATGCCGCGCCGCTGTCGGCCGGCAAGCCCGGCATCCTGCACGGCAATCGCACCTACGTGATGGCCGACGCAGATGGCCAGATCATCGGCACGCATTCGGTGTCCGCCGGTCTGGATTACCCCGGCGTCGGCCCTGAACATTCCTGGCTCAAGGATTCGGGCCGCGTGCAGTACACCGCGGTCACTGATGATGAGGCGCTCGCCGCCTTTCACGAACTCGCGCACGCCGAGGGCATCATCCCGGCGCTGGAATCCTCACACGCCCTGGCCTATGCCAAGAAAGTCGCGCCGGGCATGAAACGCGATCAGCACATCGTGGTGAACATGTCCGGTCGCGGTGAAAAGGACATCTTCACCATCGCCAAGCGCGAAGGTATTTCGCTGACCTGAAAATTCGTGTCGTGCGCAGATCGCACGGGAATTCCGCTGGCGAGGATGATCACGCCAGTAGCTCGGGTCAGACGGTCAACAGGGTGCGTGGAGTGAAATGAAAATTACGTTACAGATGGCGAC
>JBQTJH010000062.1:0-2722 GCA_052387335.1 Panacagrimonas sp.
AATCTTGATCGAGAGACCACATCGAGAATTCGCGAGGCAGCGGCAATTCGGCGGTACGAGAGGTTTCAGTCATCCAGCATAAATTGACGTTCGGATCGAAGCGCATCGATGAGCGCTTTGGCCTCAACCAGATCAGGTGTCTCGAGGCCTTCGTCGAAGAGCCCATAGAGCGGCAGGATCAACGCCCGAGCATCATCGTCGCGACGCTGCGAAACCCACAGCCGCACCAGACTGACCGCCGCACGCAGTTCCAGCGATCGGCCCTGCCGCTCGCGTGAAATATCGAGCGACCGTTGCAGGCAGGCTTCGGCCTCCTGTGTCCGATCCGGGTCTTGTGCGAGCAGCAGCTCCGCGCGCACGCGCCACACTTCGGGCTCCCAGGCACGACGACCATGCGCTTGGATCTGCGCCATCGCGCGGTCGTTGATTGCGTGCGCCTGCGCCAGTTGCCCGACGCGCATGGCGCCCTCCGCAGCGTGTACACAGGCGGCAATCAGATTGACACCCACTGCTCGCGCCGGCTCCAGCAGCGTCAGCAAAGGCTGGAGCGCGTCAGCGTCGCCGCACATGCAGCGGGCCATCAACTGATGTTGCGTGGCCAACTGCACGCCATCGTCATGACCGTACTTTTCGCATAGTGCGAGGGTGTCGAGGCAGACGATTTCCAGAGCAGCCCATTCGCGGCGAAACATCAGCACGTTGCCCAGAACGATCGCCCGAATCAGACACTGTAGGTAGGGATTGCCGATCAAGCTCGCGGCGGCCTGGGCCTGCTGGGCCACACGCAAAGCGCGGTCGGGAAAGCCCAGATACCAGCTTGCGACCGCGTGCGCGGACTGTGCCGCGCAGCCCGGTTCCGAGGCAGGCAACCCGGGGCTCTGCCGTAGCGCCGCCTCCGCTTGCTGGATGCCGAGCCGGGCTTCGACATCGGCCTGCGCGTGGCGCCCGATGATGTTCAGACTATGGCTGGCCCAGGCGTGGCCGCAGCTTTCCAGCGCCGGCGCAGCCAGCGTACGGCCTAGATCTCGCACGCTTGTGGCATGCACCAGCGCTCGCTCGTAGCGCCCGCTGAAATGAGCAGACCGCCAGAGAGCTGACAGCGCCGACTCCAGCAGGGTGGGCTTGCGGACTTTAGTAGAGAGATGTTCCACGACCTCCAAATGCGGAATTGCTTGGTGGCAGTGATTGCCGAACTGCGCTTGCAGCGCGTAGGCCGCGGCGGTGTGCAAGGCCATCTCGGATTCGTCACGCATCTCGCCCGGCGGCAGTGCGGCAAGCCATTTCAGCCCGCGTTCGGTCTGCAGACGCACCTCGTCCTGCGCGGTGCGCTCCAGCCCGATGCGGGCGAGCTCGATGCAGTAGCGCACGGTCTTGTCCGCTGCGCCGGCCTGCTCGTAGTGATGTGCCAGCTCGCCGGCAATCTCGCGCGTGCGCTCGCCGTAGGCCGCTTCAAATCGATCAGCAATTTGCCGATGTAGCCGCGCACGCCGCGCACTGCTCAGGCTCTGCGACAGCACCTGCTCATACAGCACATGGCGGAAGCGATAGCGCCCGCTGCACGTGCCATCCGGCCAGATCGCCAGCCCCTGGTCCTGGATGAAAAGGCCCTGACGCGCCAGGCGATCACACTGCTGCTCGACCGCCTCCACCGGAATGCCCACGCAGATCGCCACGCTGGACGCGGCAAACTCAACACCCACCGCGCTGGCCGATTCCAGAATCAGTTGGTCGCTCGGGCCGAGCTGCGCCAGTTGCAGAGCGATCAGATCGCGCAAGCCCGGTGGCAGCGCCGATTCAAGGCTCGCCAAGTCCGCGTAAGGCGGATTAGCGAAGCGTAATCCGTCTTCCGAGGAGCGCTCCCCGGAAGGCGGAATACGCCTGCGGCTATTCCGCCCTACCGTTTCCTGAGGCACCAGATAATCGAAAAGCTGCGCGAGAAAAAGCGGATGGCCGCCGCTGCGCGCATGCAGCGTCTGAACCAGTGCCGGCGAAACGTATTCGTCATTCAAGCGCTGTCGCAGATACTGCGTAACGGCCTCGGCATCCAGATAGCTCAACATCAGCTCGCTGGCCTGCCGGCCGGCCTTCAACGCGAGATGCACCGCGCGCACTGGATGCACGGCCACGATCGCGTCCGCCGGCCGCACCGTGGCCACGATCAGCAGCGCCGCCGCCTGCACGCGCCGCCCCAGCATGTCCAGCAGATCGAGTGTCGCCGTATCGCTCCAGTGCAGATCTTCCAGCACCAGCACCACTGGGTGTAGCGCGCTCAAGTGTTCGAGCGCCTCGGCCAGTTCCCGCAATACGCGCTCATGGCTGGCACCGCCCGCTTGCCGCTTGAGCGCGGCGTACTCGTCGGCCGGTATCAGCGCCGGCAACTGCAACAGCCAGCCGGGCGCGACCCGCTTCAGCAGTTCAAACGGCTGATCGTCGGCCGCCTCCCGCAGCAGATGTCCCAGCGCATCGAGCACGGGCAGGTAGGCTTCAGCCGGCCCCTGGCGCTCCACGCACTGGCCGCGGCCAATCAGCAGGCCCGGATGGCGACGAGTGGCTACTGCCAGGAACTCGCCGACCAGCGCGGTCTTGCCGATGCCCGCCTCGCCGCTGACGAACACGATCTGCCGGCGCCGGTGACGCGCCTTGTCGAGCGCGGCATGCAGGCGGTCAAGCTCGGCTTGCCGACCGACGAGCGCATCGTTCGTGTCGTCCGGTGCCCCATCGG
>JBQTJH010000063.1:0-12292 GCA_052387335.1 Panacagrimonas sp.
CGGGCCGCTGGAACTCAACGGCGCATACGAGACCGTTGGCGCCTGGGGTCTGCCGTTCATCAACACCCTGCTGCTGCTGACCTCCGGCGTGACCATCACCATGGCGCACCACGCGCTCAAGGAAAACCATCGCCTGTCCTGCATCCTGTGGATGTGGGCGACGGTGGCGCTGGGCGTGGCGTTTCTTGCCTGCCAGGCCTACGAATATATGCATGCCTGGGGCGATCTGAATCTCACCTTGGCGTCTGGCATCTACGGTTCGACCTTCTACATGCTCACCGGCTTTCACGGCATGCACGTGACCCTGGGAACCATCATGCTGATCGCCATCACCGGTCGCCTGATGTCGGGCCACTTCAAGCCCGACAGCCATTTCGGCTTTGAAGGCGTGGCTTGGTACTGGCACTTCGTCGACGTGGTTTGGATCGGTTTGTTCGTCTTTGTCTACGTCCTGTAAGCGCCAGGATGTTGGGAAGAAGGCCCGGAAACGGGCCTTCTTCGTCACTGCGGTCCGTTCGGGAGTCAGCCGACCACGCCGTGCGGTTTCAGCCAACCCATGAAGAACGCCACGATCAGCAGCACGATCAGCGCGACCTGCAGTCCGACACGCCAGGACAGCGCGCGCACGGTGCGTCGGCTGGTGCTCGGGTCCTTGACCAGAAACACGCCGCCGAACACCAGCGCCACCACGATGGCGATCAGGAGTGCGACGACCAGTAATTTGACGATCATGTGCGGGTTGCAGAGGAGAAGTTGCACAAATGGTAACGCCGCCGCACGCGCAGGCGTCGCCAGTGTCTAGCTCGGCATCGATGCCCTATCGCTTTCGCCCCCCGCTGTGGTCCATCGCCGGCACGCTGGCGGTCGGCGGCTTGTTCCTGACGCTAGGCCTGTGGCAGCTCGATCGCGGTCACAGCAAGGCGCAGCTGCACGCCGCGTTCGACGCGAGCGCGCAGGCCCAGGTCCTGAGGCTGGATACACCACCGCCGGGTGCTCTGGCGGCACCCCGCGCCAGTGCCGCGGGTCGGTTCGACAGCACGCGTCAGATCCTGCTGGACAACCAGACGCGTGATCGCGTGCCGGGCTATCGCGTATGGACGCCGCTGCGTCTTGGCGACGGCGGCTGGTTGATGGTGGACCGGGGCTGGGTTGCCGCTTCGCCCGATCGCAAGCAGCTGCCGGCGATCGATGTGGGTGCCGACGAGCGCCAGCTCTCCGGCTATTGGCGTCCCCTGCCGCAGCCGGGTTTGCGGCTGGAACCCGAGGACTGCAAGGCCAGCGCCTTTCCGCGCGTGCTCAATTACCCGACCCTTGAGCTTCTGGCCTGCGTGCTCGACGCGCCAGTGGCTGATGGCTTGCTGTTGCTGGACCCCGACGCGGCCGATGGCTTTGTGCGGGAATGGTCGCTGCCCAATCCGGTCCCACCGGAGCGGCACTACGCCTATGCTGCGCAGTGGTTCGCCTTCGCCGCGACCCTGCTGTTCTTCTTCATCAAACTCAATCTCAGGCGCACGCCGTGAATTCAACCGCACATCCCCCCGCCTCGCCGCGGGGGCGCTTGCAACTGGTGTTGCTGGCCACGCTGTTCTTCTTCCCCTTGCTGATTTCCTATGGGCTTTATTACGTATTTCCGGAACTTCGCCCCAGCGGCAGCACCAATTTCGGCCAGCTGATCAATCCCGCGCAGCCGCTGCCAGCGCTGGCCCTGATCGACGAACAGGGCAAGGCGCTGGATCAGACCGACCTCTACGGACGCTGGACCTATGTGGTGTTCGCTGACGCCAACGACGGCTGCGCCGAGCGCTGCCTCGGCGACCTGGTGATGCTGCGTCAGGTGCGTCTGGCCATGAATGAAAAGCGCAGCCGCGTGCAACGCGTGCTGGTGCTGCGTGATACAGCCGCGGTGGCGCCACTGGTGGCGCAACTCAAGCCCGAGCATCCGGACCTGCGCGTGCTGGCCGACCTCAGTGCAGACGGAGCGCGCCTGCAGGACTTCCTGCAACCGGCGGGAGCTTCGGCCTACCTGATCGATCCGCTGGGCAACTGGCTGCTGGTGTATCAGCGCGGCAGCGATATTCAGACCGACTTCCGCGGCTTCAAGAAAGACCTGAGCAAGTTGCTGCGCCTGTCGCGGATCGGCTGAATTCGCCACCGCACCACTCTCTCGTTATTCGATTGCGCCCGACGATGTCCGCCTTCCGCCTGATCACGCTGTTCTCCATCCTGCTGTGCTTCTGCGTCGTCGTGTTCGGAGCCTATGTGCGCCTGTCCGACGCCGGACTCGGCTGCCCCGACTGGCCGGGCTGTTACGGCCACATCGGGATCCCCGACGCGGCGCATGAAGTGGTCGCGGCCGAGCAGAAATTTCCGGAACGGCCGGTGGAAGCACCGAAGGCCTGGAAGGAAATGATTCATCGTTATCTGGCGTCCACGCTCGGCCTGCTGATCGTGGTGCTGGCGTGCATGAGCGTAGCGCTGCGCAAGCACGCGACCATGCCGCGCAAGCTGCCCTGGTTTCTGGTGGCGCTGGTGATCTTTCAGGGCATTCTGGGCATGTGGACCGTGACGTTGCAGCTCAAGCCGCTGGTGGTCACGGCGCATCTGCTCGGCGGCATGAGCACGCTGGCGCTGCTGTTCTGGCTGGGCTTGAGCGTGTATCGCAAGCCTGCCGCCGCAGCGCCCATGGGCACCGCGCGCATGCCGCGCTCGGAGCGCGAGGCCTATGCCGCGCTGGCCCGAACCGATGCGCGCACCTTGCCCGCCGCAG
Organism: Panacagrimonas sp.; assembly: GCA_052387335.1. Taxonomy (GTDB): domain Bacteria; phylum Pseudomonadota; class Gammaproteobacteria; order Nevskiales; family Nevskiaceae; genus Panacagrimonas. The sequence goes on from JBQTJH010000063.1 coordinate 2,768, forward strand.
CCGCGCCACCCGCGCTACGCAACTGGGCCGCAGTGGGCCTGCTGGCGGTGGCGATGCAGATCTTCCTCGGCGGATGGACCAGCACCAATTACGCAGCGCTGGCCTGCCCGGATTTTCCCACCTGCCATGGCCAATGGCTGCCGGAAACCGATGTTGAAGAAGCCTTCACGATGTGGCGCGGCCTGGGCGTCAACTACGAGTTCGGTGTGCTCGACAACCGTGCGCGCGTGACCATTCACTTCTTTCATCGCATCGGCGCCATCGTGGTCAGCGCGCTGTTGCTGGCCCTGGGTCTGCTGCTGATCCTGCGTGGACGGAGCCGACTCTGGCGCGGTTTCGGCGGCCTGGTGCTGGGTGCGCTGGCGCTGCAGATTGCCATTGGGATCATGACCGTGAAGCTGCAACTGCCGCTGCTGCTGGCGGCCGCGCATAATGCCGGCGCCGCCGTGCTGCTGCTGAGTCTGGTGAGCCTGAATTTCTTTGCCTGGAACGATGCCCGGGAAGGGCGCAACGCATGAGCGCAAGCCCCGCCACAGTGACCGCCAAGACCGCCGCGCCGGTTTCGCGGGCGCACGAGTATTACGAGCTGTGCAAGCCACGCGTGGTCATGCTGATCGTGTTCACCGCGGTGGTCGGCATGTTCCTGGCCGTGCCCGGCATGCCCCCGCTGAGCGCCTTGCTGTGGGGCACCCTGGGCATTGCGCTGCAGTCGGCGAGTGCGGCGGCGGTCAACCAAATCATCGACCGCAATATCGACCGGCGCATGGCGCGTACCTGCGGCCGTCCGCTGGTGACCGGCGCGCTGGGCATGACCGAGTCCATCGCCTTTGCCACCGCAATGGGCCTGGCCGGGTTTGCCGTGCTGTGGTTTCTGGTCAATCCGCTCACCGCCTGGCTGACGCAGTTCGCGCTGATTGGTTACGCCGGCATCTACACGCTCTACCTCAAGCGCGCGACGCCGCTGAACATCGTGATTGGCGGTGCGGCCGGGGCGGCACCGCCGGTGCTGGGTTGGGTTGCGGTGACCGGCGAGATTCACGGCCACGCGTTGATCCTGTTCCTGATCATCTTCATCTGGACGCCACCGCATTTCTGGGCGCTGGCCATCGAGCGCTGCGAGGAATACGCGAAAGCGGACATCCCGATGCTGCCGGTCACGCACGGCATCGAATTCACCAAGACCCAGGTCGTGCTGTACACAATCCTGCTGGTGGTGGTGACGGTGCTGCCCTTCGCCACCGGCATGAGCGGTCTGCTGTATCTGATCGGCGCGCTGATTTTTGGCGGGCAGTTCCTGAACTACGCAGTGCGGCTGAAGTGGAAGCCGGTACCCGGCCTGCCGATGAAGACCTTCGGCTACTCCATCGTGTACCTGATGGCGATCTTCACCCTGCTGCTGGTCGATCACTATTTGGCGGCCATGACGCAGTGGCTGCCATGAACCGCGCCAATTTCTGTCGCGCGATGTACGCGCTGATGCTGGCGCTGCTGCTGATGCACGACGCGCAGGCCGTGACGTACCGCTGCGATGGCGGGTTGTTCGCCGACCGTCCCGATTCTGGCGCCAACTGCGTGCCGACGGGCGGCAAGTCCCCCAGGCCGGCGACTGCTAATGCTGCGCCGTCTGCCGCAGCGTAGACCTCACCGCCGGCAAGTCAGACGACCCCCGCGCCCGGCTCGCGCAATTCAGCACCCTATGTGCGCCCCGCGCCCGTGCCGTGGACGCCGCCGCTGCTGCCCGACATGAAAGCTCTTCGGCGCACAATTCCTGAACCACGCCGTGCGGCTCAAGTTCAGGCCCGTGCCGGGACTGCCGATGTGCGCCTTCGGCTACCCCATCGTTTATCTCATGGGCATCCCTTCTCTTTAACTCCCGGCGATGGGTTGGATGAACGGCGCTTGCGCGCGATTCATATTAGTGATCATATGATGATCATGAAATCAAAAGCGGCCCGCAAAACGCCGCGCCGGTACTCGCAGGTGGCGCGTGCCGTCGCCACGGAAGTGACGGCGACGCGGATCATCGATTCGTTTCTGGAGCTGCTCATGAGCGAATGGTTCGACGACATCACGCTCTATCGCGTCGCGACAGGGGCCGGGGTCGCGGTGCCGACCCTCATTCGCCGCTTTGGCGGCAAGGACGGCTTGCTCGTGGCCTCCATCCCGGTCCTGGCGGATCGCATCTCCGAGCAGCGCGCCGCCCCGCGTGGCGATGTCGCGGGCGCGGTGGATCGCCTGATCGCGGACTACGAAAGGACCGGCGATTCGATCATCCGCGTGCTCGCCATCGAGCCTCGGTTCCCGGCGGTCGAGCCGCTCACCACCCTGGGCCGCGCCAAGCACCGCGAGTGGGCCGCGACCGTGTTCGCCGAATCTCTCCGCTCGCTCAGCGGCACCGCGCGCGAGCGCGCGCTGGACGCGCGGGTCATCGCCACGGACGTGTACACCTGGAAGCTGCTGCGCCGGGACATGCGACGCAGCCTCAAGGACACCGCGACGACGATGAAACGGCTGGCCGGCGCGGCGATGGATCTTTAGGGAGCGCATAGATGAGCGCCACGACACCGAGATCGAGTTTCCTGTTCGCCACCTGGGAGGGCGGTGGCAACATCCCGCCGACGCTCGAAGTCGCGCGCAAGCTGGTCGCGGGCGGTCATCGGGTGAGAGTGCTCGGCGATGCATGCACGCGTACCGAGGCGGAGGCCGTCGGCGCGAGCTTTGTGGCTTGGTCGCGCGCGCCCAATCGTACCGACCGCACGCCCGCCAGTCAGACCTTTCAGGACTGGGCCGCGGCCACGCCGCAGGAAGGTCTCCTCGCCGTGATCCGCGACTGCTGGGCCGCTCCGGCGCTGGCCTATGCGCAGGACACGCTCGAGGAACTGAAGCGCAATCCAGTAGACCTCGTCGTCACGGGCGAGACCTTGTTCGGCGTGATGGCGGCCTGCGAGAGCATCGCGCAGCGCTTTGTCTTGCTGGGTTCGGCAATCAGCTTCACCCCGCTGCCCGGCATTCCGCCGCTCGGCCCCGGGCTGCCACCGGCGCGCAATGAGCAGGAGCGCGCGATGCACGCGCAGATCGCTTTGGCCTCGCAGGCGATGTTCGACTCGGGTCTGGCGAGTTTCAACGCGACCCGTGCCGCGCTGGGCCTTGGGCCTCTGCAACATCTGGTCGATCAGTTCCAGGTCGCCGATCGCGAGCTGCTGCCGACCAGCGCCGCCTACGATTTTCCTCCCACCAAGACGGTTGATCGCATCCGCTACGTTGGCCCGCAGCTCGCCGATCCGCACTGGGCGCGCGAGTGGACTTCGCCTTGGCCAAGTTCGGATAGGCGGCCGCTGGTCGTCGTCGGCTTCTCCACCACCTTCCAGAATCACGCCGGCATCCTGCAACGAAGCATCGACGCGCTCGCGTCCCTCCCGGTGCGCGTACTGGTCACTCTCGGCGGGGCTATTGATCGCAGCGCACTGCGCGCCGCCGACAACTGCATCGTCGTCGACAGCGCGCCGCACTCCGCGGTAATGCCGCAGGCCGCGTTCGTCGTCACGCACGGCGGTCACGGCACCGTGATCCGCGCGCTGGTCAGCCGCGTGCCAATGCTGGTCATTCCGTTGGGACGCGACCAGGCCGACAACGCGATCCGCGTCACCGAACGCGGCGCGGGACTGTCGTTGCCAGCGGACGCGACCATCGAAGCCCTGCGCGCATCCTGCGAGCGCCTGCTGACCGATGACGCATTCCGCGACGCGGCGCGACGCCTCGGCGAGAAGATTGCGGCCGATGCGGAGCGTTCCCCCGTCGTACACGAGCTGGAACAGAGCGCAGCGCGCGGTCGAGTTTCGGCGGCGCATCGACCGGCTTAGGGTGAAGCGCCGCACCGCACACATCACCGGCGCGCCGCGGGCCGCATCCACGTGGCAGACATCGAGGAGCAAGCGACATGGGCATCACCAACTCTCAGGCCGGCACCAACGTCCACGAGATCGCCGACGGCATCTACCGCATCAACACGCCGATCCAGTTTCCCGGCGGTGCGGGCGGTTTCACCTTCAACCAGTACCTGATCGTGGATGACGAGCCGCTGCTGTTCCACACCGGGCCGCGCAAGCTCTTCCCCTTGGTGCGCGAGGCGGTGGCGAGCGTGATGAAGGTGGAGCGCCTGCGCTACATCGGCTTCTCGCACTTCGAGGCCGACGAGTGCGGGTCGCTCAACGAATGGCTCGCGGCCGCGCCGCAGTCCACCGCCGTGTGCGGCCGCATCGCGGCGATGACCTCGGTCGGCGACATCGCGGATCGCGAGCCGCGTCCGCTCGCGGACGGCGAGACCCTGAAGCTCGGCGCGCGCAGCCTACGCTGGCTGGACGCGCCGCACCTGCCGCACGGCTGGGACTGCGGGTATCTGTTCGAGGAAAAGACCCGCACCCTGCTGTGCGGCGACCTCTTCACCCAGCCCGGCTCCGGCATGGACGCGCTCACCGAGTCCGACGTGCTGGGCCCCAGCGAGGGTTTCCGCCAGGCCATCGACTACTACGCGCATGGCAGCGACACGCGCGCGCTGATCGAGAAACTCGCAGCGACCAACCCGGCCACGCTCGCCTGCATGCACGGCAGCGCCTGGCGCGGCGACGGCGCGAAGCTGCTGCGCGAACTGTCCGCCTCGGTGTCGCGCGCCTAGCGACGCGGCTAGTGGCCGCTGAAGCGCGGCTTGCGCTTGGCAAGGAAGGCGCTGGTGCCTTCCTTGCCGTCGGCTCCAGCGGCGACGGTTACGATGGATTCGCTTCGAGCCTGAGCTGTTCGTGCAGCGAGTTGCCCGCGCTGTGCGAAAGCAGGCGACGCGCGCCGCCGAAGGCGCGCGTAGGCCCGCTGGTAAGCGCAGCGGCGGCCTTCGCGACGTGCTCGCGTAGCGCGTCCGCATCAGCGAAGTTCGCGTTGATCAGGCCACAGTCCGCGGCTTCCGCGGCGTTGAGCACTCGGTTGGTGAGCATCAGTTCTTCCGCGCGACGCCGTCGGCGGACTCGAAGCGCATGTACTCGTAGCTCATGATCGGGTTGAGGTCTGGGGACAGGCGCAGGTCATAGTGCCGGCGCGCTTCGCGCGAAGCTCGCGAGCTGATCGGCCAGCGCTTTCGCGAACGCGGGCCGCGCCTCGCAGCGCTGCTGGTAGGCGTGCAGCAGGGGCCGACTCGGCACCAGATCGGTGTGACGCAGGATGCGCAGCATCGTGACCATCATCAGGTCGGCCGCGGTGAAGCGCTCGCCGACGAGGTAGCGACGGCCTTGCAGGTGCGCTGCGAGTTCGTCGAGCCGTGTCTCCACCATCTTCAATGTGCCGGGCCGACGCAGCGGTGCCCAAGCCTCCTTGGCGCAGAACAGGTCGATCACGATCAGGTTCTGGATGAAGGGCTCGATGCTGTTGAGCGCTGCGAATAGCCAGCTCTGCGTCTGCGCCCGGCCCTCGCGGTCGCGTGGCAGCAGCGCTTCGCTGCGCTCGGCGATGTGCAGCACGATGGCGCCGCTCTCGAACAGGGTGAGCCCATCTTCCTCGTACACCGGCACCTGCGCGAAGGGCTGCTGCTGCCGATGCGCCGGACTCAGGCGGTCCGCGTGCGGGATCAGATGTTCCTCGTAGGGCAGGCCAGCTTCCTCCAATGCCCAACGCACGCGCAGGTCGCGGACCAGCCCCTGCGCAAGAGGCGGCACCCAGGTGTAGCTCGTGACCTTGATGCTCACGCACGCGTCCCGGAAACCGAAGCGCGCTCGATCAGCGCGCGCATCGGCGTGTCGGCCGGCAAGGTGCCGAACGCAAGGCCGTGTTCACCGCCGAGACGCGAGCGGCAGAAGGCCGCGGCAACGTCTGCGTTGCCCGCGCGCAGCAGGATTGAGGCCTGCAGCACCAGCGCAGTGCGCTCCACGATCATGCGGCTGCGCACTTCCAACGTTTCGCGCTCGGCAAATGCCTCGTTGAGCCAGTGAATCTCCGCATCGAGGCTCGCATCCAGCCCACGTGCCGCGAGTAGCTCAGCGAACAGCGCCTCGCGTGTCTCCGGCTCCTTGCTGAGCGCACGCAGTACGTCGAGACACTGGATGTTGCCGCTGCCTTCCCAGATCGAGTTGAGCGGCGCCTGCCGGTACAGGCGCGGCAGATTGCTCTCCTCCACGTAGCCGAGACCGCCCAGACATTCCTGCGCCTCGTTGACCAAGGTCGGCGTGCGCTTGCAGATCCAGTATTTGCCGATGGCGGTGGCGATGCGCGCGAACGCGGCCTCGCCCGCATCGCGCGCGCTCGCATCCACCGCGCGCGCCACTCTCATCGTGAGCGCGATGGCGGCCTCGGATTCCAGCGCGAGGTCGGCGAGCACATTCTGCATCAGCGCCTGATCTACCAGCGTCTTGCCGAACACCTGGCGATGTCGCGCGTGGTGGATGGCCTGCACGCAGGCCTGTCGCATCAGCGCGCTCGATCCGATCATGCAGTCGAGGCGGGTGAGCGCGACCATTTCCAGAATAGTGGCTACACCACGGCCCTCAGCGCCGACGCGCTGCGCATAGGCGCCATGGAACTCGACTTCGGACGAGGCATTGCTCCAATCGCCCAGCTTGTCCTTGAGCCGCTGGATACGAATGCCGTTGTGCCGGCCATTGGGCTGGATCTTGGGCATCAAGAAACAGGTGAGGCCAGCCTCGACCTGGGCCAGCACCAGCCAGGCGTCGCACATCGGCGCGGAGAAAAACCACTTGTGCCCGATGATCTCGTAGCTGCCGTCGCTCTGAGGCTCGGCGCGCGTGGTGTTGGCGCGCACGTCGGACCCTCCCTGTTTCTCGGTCATGCCCATGCCGATGGTGCAGGCGGTTTTCTGCGAGGCCGGTAACACGCGCGGGTCGTACTGCAGGCTGTGGATGCGCGGCAGCCATTCACTCGCAAGCTCGGGTGCGTGCAGCAGCGCCGGTGCCGCGGAATGCGTCATGGTCAAGGGACAACCGGTGCCGGCTTCAGCCTGCGAATGCAGATAGCTGATGGCCGCGCGCGCAACGTGCGCGCCCGCGTGATGCTGGTTGCGCCAGGCGAAGGCGTGTACTCCGTGCTGCATGCCCAGCTCCATGACGCGGTGATAGGCCGGGTGGAATTCGACCTCGTCGATGCGATGCCCGTAGCGATCATGCGTGCGGAGCCGCGGCTTGTTCTCGTTGGCGACATAGCCCAGCTCCATCAGCTCGCCGCCGGCCACGGCGCCAAAAGCTTCGAGCTGGGCCTGTGCCCAGCCACCGCCTTCGCGCGTGACGGCATCGCGCAGCGGCGCATCGCTGGACCAGGCGTTGTAATCGCGCAGCGGCGGGACTTGATTGCTCACCTCATGGGTGATGAAGCGTTCCTGCAGCGACATGCTCATGCTCCCGATTGAAAGTGTCCGTGACGACCGGCGCCGTTCCTGAATCGCGTGGCGCCCGCCAGGGTTTCGCCAGAACGCAAGGTGTTCATGCCGTGCGCGAACTCATTCGTGATCGCGGCAGCTTCTTGGTGGCCCCATTGTTCGTAGGCGCTGCGACGGTCGCCACGCAGGCAGATTTGCGGAAACGCGGCGATCTCCAGCGCCAGCATTTCAGCCACGGCCAGCGCCTGGCCCAGCGGTGCCAGACGATTGGCCAGACCCATGGCATAGGCCTCGCGTGCATCGACGGCGCGGCCGGTGAGAATCAGGTCGAGGGCGCGGCTCATACCGATCAGGCGGTGCAGTCGTACCGTGCCGCAGTCTATCATAGGCACGCCGAAACGGCGACAGAACTCGCCGTACACGGCGGTGTCGTCGGCCACGCGCAGATCGCACCAGGCCGCAAGTTCGAGGCCGCCGGCCACGCAATAGCCCGACACGGCGGCGATCACCGGCTTGGACAATTGCACTCGCGTCGGGCCCTTGGGGCCGTCGCCTTCGGGGTCCAGGCGATTCGTGCGCGTCGCGTCGCCGCCGGCCTGCGGCACCGCTTTCAGATCAGCGCCGGCGCAGAAGTGATCGCCCACGCCGCTGAAAATCGCCACCCTGAGCTGTTCGTCGGCGTCGAACGCGCGAAACGCGTCGGCCAGCGCCTGCGCCGTCAAACCGTCTACACAGTTGCGAACCGCGGGCCGGTTGATGCGCACGATCAGCAGCGGCGGTTTGCGCTCGATCAGGACTATGGCAGCAGAGTCGGATGACATGGACGTGTCCTTACCGACTGGAGTCGACGACTGGATTCTGGATATTACATCTCATGACAAACGACGGTGATCAAAGTAATGTTCAGTCACGCGACATTGACCGCCGATGATCCCGGAGCTTTTGCATGAACTTCGATTACTCACCCGAAGACCAGGCGTTTCGCACTGCGGCGTATCTGAAGACGCGCAAACAGGTTGGTGTGCCCATCGGCAGCTTCCAGGTTTTGCAGCATCGTCTGGTCGACATGTTCATCGAGTTGGAGCAATCACGTTCCATGGTGCTGCTCGCCGCCGCCAAGGCTGACAGCCTCGATGTGCTTGAACGACGCAAGGCGGTATCGGCGTGACCGAAGAGCTCGACGTGGGTCATGACTTCCGTCAGCTCACCGCGTTCGGCACGCGCCTGGGTGATCGCGACTACCACCTCGGGCGCTTCCAGTCCGCTGCGGCGTGAAACCAAAAGCGCGCAAGCTGATCCTGGAATTGTTGCGGGCCACCGACGGTCATCTGCTGTCGGCACGCGATGCCATTACCGCCAGTGCCTTGTTCGGCATCAGTGCCAACAACGCGCGTGTGGCGCTGGCGCGTCTGGCGGCCGACGGTTTGATTGAGGCCGCCGAACGCGGCAGTTATGCATTGAGTGCGCGCGCGCATGAATTGGCCGATGACGTTGCGACCTGGCGTAGTGCCGAACAGCGGGTGCGTGAATGGAAAGGCGGTTACATCGCCGCGTACTGCGGCGCGCTGGGACGCAGTGATCGCGCCGTGCTGCGCAGCCGTAAGCGTGCGCTGGACATGCTCGGCTTCCGCGAAGTCGAGCGCGGTCTGTTTGTGCGGCCGGACAATATCGAACGCGATCTGAACGCCGTGCGCGCCCGCCTGTATGCGCTGGGCCTGGAACGCGGGGCCAGCGTGTTCGCCGTCTCGGATTTTGATGCGGTGCGCGAGGCCAGCGTGCGCAAGCTCTGGGATGGGCGAGCCCTCAACAGCAACTACCGCAAGCAACGCCTGCTGCTGGAGCAATGGCTGGCCGGCTGCGCACGGCTCAAGCCGGAGGTGGCCGCGCGCGATGCTTTTCTCGTCGGTGGACGCGCGATCCGCCACGTGGTGTACGACCCCTTTCTGCCGGAGCCCCTGGTCGATGTGCAGGCGCGTCGCGCCTTCGTCGAGACGGTGCGCCACTTTGATCAGGTCGGGCGACAGATCTGGCGGCGCTTCTACGACACACAAAACGGCAGCGTCTTGCCGAGGCTCGTGCCCGCACCTCAGGCGGCCGCCGTTTCCTAGGGTCTGTTGACATATGAATAGTCGCTGCGGTGCGAGTCCAAAATCCCGCCA
>JBQTJH010000064.1:0-3032 GCA_052387335.1 Panacagrimonas sp.
TCATGCCGCAGCTCTGGCACTGGTATTTCTGGCGCGATTCGCTGAGGGTTTTCACCGCGCTGCGCAGCACGCCGGAGATACGCCCACGCGATTCCACATCATCCTGCGCCGGTTCGAGGATCGACACCTGCTCCAGCACGCTCCAGCTCGGTCGCGCGTCAAATGCATCGAGCAGGTAATGCGCTGCGTCCATGCCGGTTTCGCGTAGCAGCTCGGCACGTACGACCTCGGTGACGCCACCGCGATGTTCTTCCGGCAGATCGTCCAGCCAGTTCACGAAGTATTCCGGCCGCCCCCAGTCGCGACAGCACATCCACAGCGGTCGCACGATGTCGGACAGCAGACGCGGTTCCTGTTCGGCCGCACGCGCATATGCCGTGGTGGCCTCAGACCAGTTCTGCTTGGTAGCGGCAAGGCGGCCCAGCAGGATGCTGGCTCGCGCACACTCGGCATGCGTTGAAAGCGCACGCCGTGCCAATTCCACCGCCAACTCAAAGTTCTTGGCGCGCAGCGCTTCGTCCGACATCTCGCAGTGGTACTGCGCGGTGATGGCACGACGCGACACGCCGCTGGCCGCTTCCAGCCGACGGCTCACCTCAATGGCGCGCGCCCAGTCGTGCGAGCTTTCATGAATCGAGATGATCGCCTCGAGACAGGCCAACAGCTTGAAGCCGCGATCAGCCAGCGCAGCGTACAACTGCTCGGCGCGATCAAAAACGCCGGCCTTGAGATAGTCCTCGGCCAGCTCGTACTCGGTGCGATTGCGTTGTTGCGGCGTCAGCGAGCTTCGCGCCAACAGGCCTTCGTGCACGCGCAGCGCACGATCCACCTGCCCACGACGCCGAAACAAGCTGCCCAGGGTCAGGTGCAGTTCGACCGCTTCTTCGGTGAGCTCGTCGACCCCCAGCAGAGCGGCCACGGCCTGGTCCGGATCATCCTGCGCCAGGGTGCTGATGCCGGACAGGGTGCCGTTGCCACCGTGACGCGGCGACTGTGCGCCGGGAGTACGCCGCGCCAGGTACCAGCCCAGCGCCGTACCGAGTGGAAACAGAATCCAGCCTAGTGAGCTATCCAGCATCCTTCAGGCTTCTTTGATCGGTAGCTCGCGCAAGGTCTTGAGCTCGCTCTCGACGGCCTGCACCTGCTTGCGCAAACGTCGAATCTCATTCTTGAGTTGCAGCATTCGACCGAAGCAGATCATCAGGGTCAACAGCACGGCAATGACGAACTCGCCGATCACCAGCGCGATCAGCGGCATGCTCAAGGTACCGGCCAGATAGTCGAACTGGATTTCCTGCGCGTTGAAATAGCCGATGGATGCGCCGAGTACGAGCACGACCACTAGTGCCGCAATGACCAGAATCCGCAACATCAGTCTTCCGGCGGCGTATCGAAATTGCCGTTCACCCGCTCACGCATTTCCTTGCCCGGTTTGAAGTGCGGCACATGCTTGGCCGGAATGGTCACCGGCTCGCCGGTCTTGGGATTGCGACCGATGCGACTGGGGCGGTGATGCAAGGCAAAGCTGCCAAAACCACGGATCTCCACCCGATCTTGCTTGGCCAGGGCCAGACTAATGCGGTCCAGAATCTGCTTGACCGCCAGCTCCACATCTTTCTGCATCAGGTGGGTCTGACGCGCCGACAAGCGCTCGATGAGTTCGGATTTGGTCATGCTGCCCTGCCCCGGTGCCTGCCCCGTGAAGAGCTTGGACGATAGGCCAAAAAAAAGGGCCGCGCAAGCGCGGCCCCGAGTTTTTTTCTTTTACTTTCGAATGGATACGAAGCTTATTTCGACTCTTAGTTGGAGTCCGAACCGCCGCTGATCTGTTGCTTGAGCAGATCACCGAGGCTGGTCTTGCCGGTGGTGGCGTTGCGGCTGTACTCGGTGACGATCTCGGCTTCTTCCTGAATTTCCTTCTCGCGAACGCTCAGCGACACGATGCGGTTCTTGCGATCCACGCCGATGAAGCGCGCTTCCAGGGTGTCGCCATCCTTGAGCACGGTACGGGCGTCCTCGACCTTCTCGCGCGACAGGTCGTTGGCCTTGATATAGCCCTCGACGCCGTTGCCCAGATCGATCACGGCGCCACGGGCCTCAACGCTCTTGACGATGCCCTTGACGATGATGCCCTTCTGGTTTTCCGCCATGAACTGCGTGAGCGGATCCTGCGCAACCTGCTTGACGCCGAGCGAGATGCGCTCCCGGGCTGCGTCGATGGCCAGCACCACCGCTTCCACGTCCTGGCCCTTGCTGTAGCGGCGCACGGCGTTGGAACCGTCGTCGTTCCAGTCCAGGTCGGACAGGTGTACCAGGCCGTCGATGCCACCGTTGAGGCCAATGAAGATGCCGAAGTCGGTGATGGACTTGATCTGGCCACCCACCTTGTCGCCCTTCTGGAAGTTTTGCGCGAACTCTTCCCAGGGATTGGGCACGCACTGCTTCATGCCCAGCGAGATACGTCGACGCTCCTCGTCGATGTCCAGGATCATCACCTCGACTTCCTGGCCGATCACCACGGCCTTGCCCGGGTTGATGTTCTTGTTGGTCCAGTCCATTTCGGACACGTGGACCAGGCCTTCGACGCCGGGCTCGATCTCCACGAAGGCACCGTAGTCGGTGATGTTGGTGACCTTGCCGAACATGCGGGTCTTCTCGGGGTAGCGACGTGCGATGTCGACCCAGGGGTCCGCACCGAGCTGCTTGAGACCCAGCGACACGCGGCGACGCTCGCGGTCGTACTTGAGCACCTTGACTTCGATTTCGGTGCCGACCTGCACGACTTCGGAAGGATCCTTGATGCGCTTCCAGGTCATGTCGGTGATGTGCAGCAGACCGTCGATGCCGCCCAGATCCACGAACGCGCCGTACTCGACCAGGTTCTTGACCACGCCCTTGAGCACCACACCTTCCTGCAGGTTCTGCAGCAGGCTGTCACGCTCGGCGCTGGACTCGGCTTCGAGCACTTCGCGGCGCGAGACGACGACGTTGTTGCGCAGGCGGTCGAGCTTGATGACCTTGAACTCGAGCGG
>JBQTJH010000065.1:0-10999 GCA_052387335.1 Panacagrimonas sp.
CCGCGACGAACACCGTCAGCGCATAATCCAATCCCCTGCTGCACCGCCCTCCTCAGGCGGCCGACATCCCCCGGAATACCCGGCCGGCATCAATCGGAATCAGTGGCCGACTTCGTCGGAATGCGCAACTGATCCTTGGGACGACCCGAGAGCGTGAGTTCGAAGCTGCGCAGCGCGGCAAAGTATTCCTCGGCGGGCAGGCTGGCCGGATCGAAATCGGCCACCTCGTCGTACCAGAGATACAGCTCTTGCGTCCACGAGCGTAGCCAGTTGTTCTCGTGCAGCGCGCTGCCGCGAATATCTTCGAACGCACTTCCGGTCGCCGGATCGATACCGCGCCGCGGGTTTGCGCAGATGGCAGCGAATTCCTGAGAAGGTGCAAAGACACCCATGCGCCAAGCCGCGGGTTCGGGCGCCAGGATTTCGCCGCTGCCACCGCCACCACCGCCGCACGCGGACAGGGTGCCAAATACGCCGACCGCGATCAGATTTCTCAGGCGTCTCATTTGTACGCCTCGGGCCATGAGTGGCAAGCGCGATGATCAAACAAGCTCCGCAGCGCGGATAGCCCAAATAAGAACGGCGACCCTGAGGTCGCCGTTCTTTTAACCACTTTTTACGATCAGGGCGCCGACAAGGTCAGCGATCCCGGAATCGTCCAGCCCGTCCACCAGGCGTTCGCAGCTGTCGTACCCGGCCGCACGGCACCGATATAGTTGGTCTGGTCGAACACGAAGTTCGAACCGTTGGCCACCGGTGCAATCGCCGTATTGGACCCGAGACTTGCCGCCGCGTTGGTCAAGGCGAAAGACGGCTGATCGATGGTAACCGTCGATGCCACCGCATTGCTACCGCTGGTCGCCATCCCACCGTCATAGAAGCCGCCGGCACCGCAATCACCGAGCACGTTGGTCAAGCCGATCACTGACGGCACCACGCCCGAGCTAGTCGTCGTAGCGTTTTGGATCAGCACGCAACCTGTATTGAAACCGCGTACCGCAGAGTTGAACACGTTGGTGGTGACCGCTCCACGGAACAACATGCCTGGCTGACCATTTCCGGCGTTATTCACGGTACCGCCGATGATCGTCAGATTGGCCAGCGCTGCATTGGTCTGCGGTACAAAGTCATTGTTGCTGCTGTTGGCCTCAATACCACGCGGATCGTTTTGTCCTGTCGGCGCCACCTTGGTCTGGTTCTTGACGACGATGCCGTACTGCAGATTGCCCATCCAGCCTTCATCAAAATCGATATCGTCGTCGTCGTTATTGGTCAACACGACATGCGTCGCGTTCACCGTGCCGCCGAACCATTCGATCCCATCGTCGAGATTGTTGTGCACTTGCACGTAGTTGATCTGCGTGCCGTAACCAACGCCCATCAAGGTCAGACCATTGACCTCGTTGTTCGGACCCGAGACGAGGCCGCCCTCGGCAATACGGACATAACGAAGCACACCGCTGTTATCCGCTGGATCATTGCCGCCGTAGTTGCCGATGGACGCACCGCCCTCACCGGCGATGTTGCAAACACCCGCTGAGTTGACACAGGTACCGGTGTTGGTTTTACCAAACTGAGGCGCAAAGCCCTGGATCACCATGCCACCCCACTCGCCCTCACCCGCGAAATTGTCATCAAGCGAGCTGAACGTAATGGGGGCGTCGGCCGTGCCTTCCGCTATTAATTTGGAACCGCGAGTCACCAGCAGAACGCCGTTGCTCAGACCCTTCACATTAACGCCTGACCGCACCGTCAAGGTCACACCAGCAGCCTTGGTCGCTGTAACGCCAGCTGCGTCCGAGATCGTACCGTTGCCCGAGCCCACCCGCACGGTGCCATCCAGACGCCACTCGACGCCACGAACGAAGGTGTAGTTGGTATTGATAGTGCCGGTGACCGTGCAGACCGTGTTGCCGGTATTGCAGCTTACGAAACTAGCCGCCGCCGGGACTTCTGCAGCAGGAGAAAGCACGCCAGGGATCGTCCAACCTGCCCACCAGGCATTGGCCGCCGTCGTTCCCGGCGCCACGGCACCAATGTAATTGGTCTGATCGAACATGAAGTTAGAGCCATTGTTGGCAGCCGTGATAGTGGTGGCCGAGCCCAGTCGCGCTTGGGCCTCATTGATGGCATAGGCGTTATCGACGGTAAACGGCGACGCACCTGCGTTGGTGGACGTCGTCGCTGACCCGCCGTCAAAGAAACCGCCCGCACCACAATCGCCGAGCACATTGGTCAGGCCGATCACCGACGGAACCACGCCGGAGCTGGTCGTGGTGGCGTTTTGAATCAGCACACAGCCCGTATTGAACCCGCGGACAGCGGAATTGAACACGTTGGCCGTCACCGCGCCACGGAACAGCATGCCCGGCTGCCCGTTTCCGGCGTTGTTCACCGTGCCGCCCAGGATCGTGAGATTGGCCAGCACCGCGTTGGTCTGCGGGACAAAGTCATTGTTGCTGCTATTGGCCTCAATGCCGCGCGGATCGTTTTGCCCCGTCGGCGCCAGCTTCGTCGGGTTCTTCTGGACAATGGCGTACTGCAAATTGCCGCTCCAACCCTCGTCGAAGTCGATATCGTCGTCATCGTTGTTCGTCAACACGGCGTAGCGAACGCTAACCGTGCCGCCAAACCACTCAATGCCGTCGTCTAGATTGTTGTGAATGTGAATGTACTGGATGTCGGTCCCGTGCCCGACGCCCATCAAGGTCAAACCATTGACTTCGTTGTTCGGACCCGCCACCAAGCCACCTTCTGCGATGCGCAGATAACTGATCGATCCACTGTCATCAGCCGGGTCGTTGCCGCCGTAATTACCAATGGCTGAACCACCCTCGCCTGCAATGTTGCAGACGCCCGCGCTGTTGACGCAGATTCCCGTGTTGTTCTTACCGAACTGCGGGGCGAAGCCCTGGATAACGACGCCTCCCCACTCACCTTCGCCGTTGAAGTTGTCGTCAAGGCTGCTGATGGTGACCGGCTGAGACGCGGTTCCATTGACGTTGAGCTTGGACCCGCGAGTCACGAGCAGGACTCCCGTACCCGAGGCCTTGATATTGGTTCCGGCTGGGATCGTCAGCGTGACACCGGCGGCTTTTACTGCGGCTACACCCGCCGCATCGGCAATCGTGCCGTTGCCATTACCCACACGGACAACGCCCGCCAGACGCCAATCCTTGGTGGGATCCATCGTGTAGTTGGCGTTGACATCCCCTGAGATGGTGAACACGTTGCCGGAACAAGAGATGAAGCTCTCGGGGCAAGGATCAACGGGATCTGGGTCTGGATCCGGGGTGGATCCACCGCCACCGCCGCCACCGCCGCACGCGCTTACCAGAAGCGCACCACCGACTAACGTTGCAAGCAAAAGTTCGTTTTTCATCTCAGTTCCGTTTCAAAGACTGCCGATTAATCATCTGCGCCGCGGTCCTATCTCAGCGCCTCGTGTTGAACCCTCTAACCACGACCATCGATGAGTCGAGGGGTCTGTTCTTGTGAGCCAAATCAATTGAATTTCAGGCTGTACCCCAGCGAGATCTCGCGTCCCTGCTTATAAGTCTCGATGATGGTTCCGCCCTGCGTGTACTCGGTGTCCTCATCCAAGAGATTTTTCAGCTTCAGGCTGAGCTTGGACGCACTCGTGAGTTCCTTCTCATAGCCAAGGTTCAACTGGAGCCGCCCTGTTTCCATGATGGCTGGCTGGTTGCGCGTCACGATGTCAATGCGATCATCAAAATAGTTGGCGAGCAGCGTCACTTTCTGCGACCAGGGGTTGTGGTCGTATGAGACTTGTAGGTTCGCTAAAAACGGCGATTGCCCTTGAAGATCACGCTTGGGATCGATCTCCAAGCGCTGACCCGTCTCATCGAGCTCGATCTCCGACTGAATGAAGGCCATGTTGGCACCGACCGACAGTAGATGCTCAGCGGTATCGATGAAGGTCTTGCTCAGATCAATTTCAATACCTGAGAGCTTCGCACTTTCATTGTTCCGGAAGGTCAGCGCATCAGTTGCCGACCCCGACCCGTCCGGAATCGATCTCTCTAGCGGCTTATCAATATCCTTGCTGAACAGCGCGAGCGAGGCGCTATCCTTTTCATTGAAGTAGTACTCGACGCGGAAATCAAAATTGTCGATTGTTGAGGCTTCGCAAGTGGGGCAGCCAATGTATTCGCGCCCGTTTTCGTCGTAGAAGCGCGACGGAGCAAGTTCAGTGATATTCGGACGCGAAACCGTGCCGGCGTAACCAAGACGGAATTGAAGATCTTCCGTAAAGCGATACGTCGCGAACACGGACGGCAGCGCTTCGTTGGAATCCAGCCCCGCCGTATTGCCCCCGTCGTTTGGAAAGCTGAGATCCTGACTAAACTCATCCCTTCGCAATCCCGCCACGATCGTCACTGCATCGCCGAAATCTGTTTTGGTCGAGATATAGGCAGCCATCGATTCCTGTTCGGCGTTGTACGAGTCGGTGTTTGTTGTCGAGCTCAGATTGAGCCTGAATGCGTCGCTGGCGAAGTTATCCGCAGTGAGTAACGACTCCAGATCCTGATTGAGCTGAATCGGATTGGACCCCTGTCGAACGCCAATACGCACCAGCTCGACATCGCGCTCACGTGCGTTGGCCAGCGCCCCCACTGTCACCTCTGTCTTGATGGTCTCCGATGGCTGGAACGGCAGCACGTAGTCCACCCCAAGATCCAAGCCATCTTCGGTCAACTCCGAATAGCTACGCTCCACAGTGGAGATCGCCAGACTGCCTGACAGATAGTCGTAACTGCGTCGATCAGGAGAGTCACGAGTCGTTTGCGACAGGCCGACTCGCCAGTCGAGCTTGTGTTCTGCATCGAAGAAAAAATGCGTACCCTGGAACTGCTGGGCAAGGAACTGCCTTTCCACCCACTCCAGCAACACGGAATCGAAAGGAAGATTGTCGTCTTTCAGAATTCCGGACTCGATTTCAACCGTATCTTCGGTCGAGCGCAGGAGCATCGTCTTGCTCAGGATCTGCATGTCGGCTTCGGTCTTCAGACCGGCAACAAAGTACGAGTTGAGTGAGGTCTCCCGCACATCACGCGCATAGGTTGACGCAGTCGTCGGGTCGTTGATCACCGCGTCCTGTCTCGATTTGGACTCGTTGTCGTACGACACCGTCCCATACAGACCGATATCGCCGTAATCCCGCTCGAAAACATTACCCAGGGTGTAAGACAGCCCGAAATTGGGATTCGCCTTTTCGCTCTTGGGGTTATAAATGTTCGGCAGCTGTCCTGCCAACGCGACCGCCTGAGCCAGCGGGATACATCCGGTCTGGTCCGCTACTTCGCAAATCGTGAAGTCCGATCCACCGCTCGTCGCCGAACGCACGGCCCCTGGAAGATCGCGAAGACCGTCATCGAAACCTAGGAAATCGGAATCGCCACCTTCGTAGGTCGACAAATCCTCTCCTGTAACTTGATCCACGAACGCCACGGAGAACGAAAGACTATTGACGTACTCTTCCGGCATGCCGCGAGTAGCCAATTTGATGATGCCTCCCGTGGTGTCGCCAGGCAGATCAGCCGAAAAGTTTTTCTGGATTTCAATTCCGCCAAGGATGTCAGGCGGAAACAGGTCGAGCTGAACGTCGCGGCGGAACGGGTCGGTGCTAGGCATCAACGCGCCGTTGAGCGTGGCGGAGATATAGCGTCCGTCCAGACCTCGAACCACCGCGTACTTGCCTTCCGAAACCGATACGCCGACCAGTCGCTTTAGTGAGGCTGCAACATCGCCGTCACCAAAGCGCAGCAGTTCGTCAACGCTGATCGCATCGGTAACTGACACGGAAAAACGTTCAATCGTCGCCGCAGATTTCTCCGCAGGTCGATACGTTCCGATGACCGTGATCTCCTGCACACCGTCGGCGCCGGTGGTGATCGTGGGCTGCGCATCGGGTTGTGCCGGTGTCTCCCCTTCGACGGCGGCTGAACCGGTTTCGGCGGCGCCTTCTGCTCCGTCCACCTCACCACCAAACTCTGCCACCTTGGGACGAAGCGCGACCTGCGTGGCAACACCAAGGTTGGAACGGATCTTCAAGCCGGTCTGTGTCGCAGTTTCGTGCTCGGGGTGCGACACCTTGAGGGTGTAGGTGCCGCGCGGAATCTCCAGGCGAAACGCGCCGTCGTCATTCGAGACCGCCTCGATACCTGCTTCCTCGGCTCGTACGGTGGCGCCGGGCAGCGCGTAGCCTTCGGCATCGACGATGTAGCCCTCGACAACGCCGGGTGCGCCGCCCACGGCGGCCGCAGCATCGTATTTGTCGAAGGTGATGTCTGGCTTCTTTTCAAAGTCGGTAAAGGCGATGCTCAGATCGGCGCTCTCGCCTTCGGCCACTTCAAAGCTGAACTCGGCCAGCGGCACTGCGTTCTTCATCAGCCGCACCGTGTGGGCGCCGCCGGTCAGGTCGGTACTGAGTTCGCCTTGCGCACCGGTGACACCGACGACCTTGCCGTCCAGCTCAACATCCAGATCCTTCAGCGGGCTGGCGCCTAGAAAGCTGTTGAGATTCATCTCGGCGGCATACGCCGTAGGACCAAGGCACAACACGCATGCGAGAAGAAGTGTTTTGAACATCAATTTCATGAAGCTAGACCTGGCAAGACCGGAAGTGGGGCGCATCGCCGACCGGCACCCTAAGGGGCGCAGATGACATCCAGATGTCGATGCGGCTGGATTGGGGCTGAGAACTCGAACGAGTTTCGTGACCAGGTCCCTGATGAATCGCACTCACTACGAGGCAACCTGCAGATCATCTGAATTCGGCCACGAGCCTCATTTCAAATTTGTTGCGATTACGTTACGCAGCACTCATGAAACTTTCGTGACGATTCGACGACAGTTTTTTGAGAGTGACCGCGCCGCTTTCGGTCAGCTGATCCTCAAGCGGTCGCTGCATTTCCGTGGGGACAGCAATGGATAGCAGGCATGCGCAGCCCGGCCCCGGACATGATCCGGGGCCTGGTTCATGAGGGTTTAATGGCGCGCTAGAACGCGCGCGGGTGAGGCAAACGTCTCAGCCGATCCGCTCGAGGCCGCCCATGTAAGGCCGCAGAGCTGTTGGAACCTGCACGCCGCCATCGGCGAGTTGGTAATTCTCCAGCACGGCGACCAGGGTGCGGCCCACCGCGAGTCCGGAACCGTTGAGGGTGTGCAGCAGTTCCGGCTTCTTGGTCTGCGGATGGCGATAGCGCGCGAGCATGCGTCGCGCCTGGAAGTCTTCGAAGTTGGAGCAGGAGCTGATTTCGCGATAGCGATCCTGCGAAGGCAGCCACACCTCGATGTCATAGGTCTTGGCGGCGCCGAATCCCATATCGCCAGTGCACAGCACCACGGTGCGGAACGGCAGTTCCAGTTTCCTGAGGATGGTTTCAGCGTGGGCGGTGAGCTCTTCGTGCGCCTGTGCCGAGTGCTCGGGCAATACCGCCTGCACCAGTTCCACCTTTTCAAATTGGTGCTGACGGATCATGCCGCGCGTATCGCGTCCGGCTGATCCTGCCTCGGCACGAAAGCAGGGCGTATGGCAGACCCACTTCTTGGGCAGGGCTTCGGCCTCGACGATTTCGTCGCGCAACAGATTGGTGACGGGCACCTCGGCCGTGGGAATCAGCCGCCAATCTTGTCCGCCCGTGCCCTCGACCTTCAGAGCAAACAGGTCTTCGCCAAACTTGGGCAGCTGCCCGGTCCCGCGCAGCGAGGCCGCATTGACGATGTAGGGCACGTACAACTCTTCGTAGCCATGCTCCTGCGTGTGCACGTCGAGCATGAACTGCGTCAGCGCGCGATGCATGCGCGCAAGGCCCGCGCGCAGAACCGTGAAGCGTGCGCCGGTGAGCTTGGCAGCGGCCGCGAAATCCATCAGCCCGAGAGCTTCACCGATATCGGCGTGATCGCGTGCACCGTCGGAACTGCGCGTCACGCCCCAACGGCGCAGTTCGACATTGTGCTGTTCGTCCCGACCTTCCGGCACATCCGCCTGCGGCAGATTAGGTAGGTTCGACGCAAAGTCCTCCACCTGCGCTTGCAACGCGCTCAGGCGCGACTCGTTATCAGCCAGCTGGGTCTTGATCCGATCCATATCGGCCAGGATGGGCGAGGCATCCTCGCCCTTGGCCTTGGCCTGACCAATGCGCTTGGATCCGGCGTTGCGCTCTGCCTGCAACTGCTCGGTCTCCGTCTGAATCTGCTTGCGTGCGCTTTCCAGCGCGCGAAAACGCTCCAGGTCCAGCACAAAGCCGCGGCGGGCGAGTTGGGCGGCAACGGCCTCGGGTTCGGCGCGCAGGCGGCGGGGGTCGAGCATGGCAAGTCCTGGAGTCAGCAAAAAAACAAAAAGCGGCCGTGGATTATCGCGGCAGTGGAAGGCGCGTGCGAGCGCCTGACGGCCTCACGCGAGCAGCACCCGCGCCAGCCACATGCCCAGCGCACAGGCGGCAAGCCCGATCAACAGCGTGAGCACGACGTACAGACCCGCACCGCCCAGGCCATCGGCACGCAACAACTCCAGGGTGTCCACCGAAAAAGCCGAGAAGGTGGTGAACCCGCCGAGCACACCGGTCATCAGCCCGACGCGTAGCCATTCCGGCGCCGGCCGCAGCAGGAACGCGGCGAACAGCAGACCAATGACAAAGCTGCCGATCAGATTGACCAGCAGGGTGCCCCAGGGCCAGCCGGGCCACAGCGCCCGTGCGGCAAGGCCGACGCCGTAACGCCCGACCGATCCGAGCGCGCCGCCCAGGGCAACCGCAATCCAGAGGCTCATCCGTCGTGCTGTCCTGTCGCGTTGGTTTTGCGCAACTGCGCCAGACGTTCGGCGATGCGACCTTCCATGCCGCGCGCCGTTGGTGCGTAGAACCGCGTGCCGAGCAGGGCGTCGGGCAAAAAGGTCTGGCCGTCTGCGTGGGCTTGTGCCTCGTCGTGATCGTAGCGATACGCCTTGCCGTAACCCAGGTCCTTCATCAGCTTGGTGGGCGCATTGCGAATATGCAGCGGCACTTCCAGCGAACCATGCGTCTCCACCGCCGCGCGTGCTGCCTTGTAGGCGACATACACCGCGTTGCTCTTGGGCACACCTGCCAGGTACACGACGGCCTGCGCGATCGCGAGTTCGCCTTCCGGGCTGCCCATGCGTTCATAAGCGTCCCAGGCGTCCAGACACAGACGAATGGCACCCGGCTCGGCCAGACCCACATCCTCGTAGGCCATGCGCGTGACGCGCCGCGCAAGGTATCGCGGATCGCAGCCACCATCGAGCATGCGAGCCAGCCAGTACAGCGCCGCATCCGGATCACTGCCCCGCACCGACTTGTGCAGCGCAGAAATCTGGTCGTAGAAATTCTCGCCCTGCTTGTCGAAGCGGCGCAGGCCACGGCCGATGAGTTTTTCCAGCAGCGCGTCGGACTTGTCGTCTGCGGCGCGCGATAACTCCACCGCCGTGTCGAGCAGGATCAGCGCGCGTCGTGCGTCGCCGTCCGCAGCCTCGGCAATACGCAAGAGCCAGGTTTCCGGCAGTGCGTCCGCGGTCAAGCCCAGGCCATGCTCGGGGCTGACCAAGGCGCGTTGCAGCAGGCGCTGCAGTGCATCTTCGTCAATGGAGCGCAATACAAACACGCGCAGGCGCGACAGCAAGGCGCCATTGAGTTCGAAGCTCGGATTTTCCGTGGTGGCGCCCACCAGCACGAGCGTTCCGTCCTCGACAAACGGCAGCAGCGCATCCTGCTGACTCTTGTTGAAGCGGTGGATTTCGTCGATGAACAGCACCGTGCGGCGCGCCACCAGGCCCTGCGCTTCGGCCTGCGCACGCGCCACGGATTCGCGGATTTCCTTGACGCCCGCGAGCACCGCGGACAAGGTCAGGAACTGCGCATCCACCTGCCGCGCAATCAAGCGCGCCAAGGTGGTCTTGCCGACGCCAGGCGGGCCCCAGAACACCATCGACGGTATGCGCCCAGACTCCAGCAGAATTCTCAACGGCGCACCGCTCGCCAGCAGATGATCCTGACCCAGCACCTCATCCAGGTGCCGCGGCCGCATGCGTTCGGCAAGCGGCGCCAGCGGTTTCACCGTGTGGCAACTCCGTCGACCACTTCCACGCCCTTGGGCGGCGTGAAGCGGAAGCTGCCTGCATCGAGCCGCGTGTTGACCTTCAGATTGCGCAGCTCCACCTCCGTATGCCCGCCCAGGGGATCGGCAAATTTCAGGCGCTGCGGCACGCCGGACTTGAGCCAGAGTTCTATGGACCGGAACTCGCTCTGCTCAGACTTCGGGATCAGGCGCACATGGCGCAGACCACGCGTCTCGCCCAGGTCGGTAATGCTGAAGTTGTCGGACAGCCTGGCGTTCTGCGCCAGCAATTCCGCCGGCGTGCCGGACAGCGCCTCACTGGCGTCGCGCACCGTGACCTGCGCCAAGTCAGGATCGTAGGCCCAGATCTTCTTGCCGTCGCAGACCATGAGCTGCTCGTAGGGCTGCTCATAGGCCCAGCGAAAGCGGCCCGGCCGTTCGATTGCCACCGTCCCCGCGCCTGAGGTCACCAGCTCGCCGTGTTCGTCGGTCTGGGTCTGGGCGAAGCGACCGCTGAGTGTGTTGACGTTCTCGACAAACTGGCGCAGTTCGTCGGCGGCGGACGCGGCCTGGGCAGACGGAAACGCCAGCGCGGTCAGTAACGCAAAGATCAGACTTGAGAAAAATCGAGGCATAGAGAGTGATGTCATTCTGAGCGGAGCGAAGAATCTTCTTTGAAGCTTGCGCACACTCTGCAAGAAGATCCTTCGCTCCGCTCAGGATGACAGCTTGCAGGTGGCGGATGAAGCCTGGCCGTACGGGCGGATCACTCACGCCCGCCCGGCGCAAGAATGTCGCGGTTGCCGCCGGGACCACTCGGCCCCACCAGGCCCGAGGCCTCCATCTGCTCGACCATGCGCGCGGCCCGGTTGTAGCCAATCTTGAGCCGGCGCTGGACCCAGCT
>JBQTJH010000066.1:0-27244 GCA_052387335.1 Panacagrimonas sp.
TAGTTGATCAGAACGCCCGGCTTTGCCGGGCGTTCTGCACTTGCCACCTGATTAAATTCGCTTGCACGACTGCGATAAAGTTCGTGAAGACATCAGAAAGGCTGACTCTACCTGTGACTTCCTGTCGATACGCTTGGATTTTTTCCGCATCGAAACATGCGCCAACGTAAGCGCCAGATTTAGAGAACGAAATCGAGTTCGCCAGCGTTAGTGCTGTGATGTGGCTGTACTGACCGTAGAAAATCTGCGCGGCTTGGAGTTGGTTCGAGGCGCCCTCCATCAGGCCAAGTTTCTTCCAGTTTTTTGCCACATCCCGGACGGCGTTCTTGGTCGAGTATTTTCCTTCCATAAATGCCGATAGGAACGGTAGGTCTTTGTTGGAACAAAGAAGTGAAAGTGCTATCGCCTCGATGACTTGGCGGAACGTGTTTCCCGCGGCCACGATATGACCCGAGAGGAGAAGCTTGAACGACAGGATGTGTAGAGAGATCGCCGAGTACACCAAGGCCGATACGTATGCGCGGCGCTCGTCTCCCATGCAGATATCTATCTCTCGCCATTTCATAACTGCGTGTGCCATCGCAACAGAGAACCGTTGAAAATCATTTTCAAAATGGCTCATATATTCAGCGCGCACCTCCGAATCAACGGACGTGAGTTCACGTTGAATGACAGAGGTCGCCTCCTCTAGTGATTCCATCTTGTTGCCCTCGCAAATGTTCACCGCTGCCGCTCGTTAGCATAAGGGTCCAAGGGCTGCATCCCCCCGCTGCTAGCGACAGCGATCAGACCCCGAACGATCACTCCACGAGGACTAAAGAGCCTTCAAGCTGCCCCGCTCTCGACAGTGCCGGAACCTCTGCACCAGACGCTCGTACACGGCGTCGTCTACGGGGCCTGCACTCACCCACTCGAGTGTGATCTTGTCCCATTGCGCATCATCAGATTTAAGACCCTGGCCCATGCTATTCACCAGGCGTTGCAACTGATATTCCCGACGCAAGGCTTGATCCTCCGGCGGCGTCGGCGTGTCGCTCTGAATTTCAGCTCGGATGCACAGCATCCTCAGCGCTCTCTCGTTCGCCACGAGGTCTGAGGAGGGTTCACCCTCAAGTCCCTGCTTGAGCCCCAAGGACAGGGTTTCAAGCCCATTCTTGGGCCATCGCTGGACCGAGGCGAAGTAGTGTTCAGCCGTCTCTTTCAGAGTGGTGAGCTGATCAGCGTCCGCCCCGCGTACCAAGGCGAGCCGGTAGGCGCGCACATGCTTGGCGGCTTCAAACACTGCGCTCCAGCTACGCTCGGCGTCGCGTGCACGTTGACGCGCAAGGGCTTTTTCGCAGCGATCCAGAGCACGATCAAGTCGATTGTGAAGCTCGCGCGTGTCCGCACGCGGAAACTCGCCTAGCGCTTCGAACGCCTTGCGTAACTCGACGCGCGCTCCGGCGCGCTCCAGCAATTCATTTCCCTCCAGAGCGGCGATGTCCTCAATTTGCTCGCACAAGGCCAGGGCCTGCGTTTTGTTGCGCTCAAGGCCAGCGGTATAGGCAGCAGCGTCTTGCTCGCGCTTCTGGAATACGGCATCGCAATGCCGGCGGAATTCCTCCCACAGGCTTTGATCCACCGTTCGCGGCAAAGGCCCTTTCAGCGTCCGCCACGTCTGTTGCAGCGCTTTGACCGCGTCGATGGCCTTGCGCCCATCCTCGTTGGCCATTAGCTGCTGCGCGCGCTCGATCAGCGACTCCTTCTGCTTCCGATTACTGGCGTACACGGCATCCATCCGACCCTGCAGGCTGGCGCTGAGTGCTGTGAAGCTCTCCTGTTGCTGCTTGCCGGCAACGCGGTCGACCGGCGAGTGGCCGTACCAGGCTTGCTTCGTGTCACGCAGGATCTTGATGACGGCCTGCCAGTCCGCCTGCTCCCAGTTGTGTCCCGCCTCAAACGCCGTCAACTTGGCGAGCAAGGCATCGCGCCGCTGAAGATTCTCCTGGCGGATGAGTGCTTGGGCAGCAAAATATTCGCTGCACGGCTGATAGGCCTTCTGCGCCGCGTCATGGAAGCGCTGCGAATCGGCATCGGCGTTCTCACCGGCGCCCTTGCCCAGTGTGCGCCTCTCTTCTTTCAGGCTCTTGATCTGGTCGGCGAGTGCCTGCGGATCGGATGTGATGCCGATGAGCGACTCCATTTCCTCGATCAGCTCGGCGCGCTTGGGCGCTACTGAAAAGCTTTTCCAGTCCTTCAGTTCCTTGAGCTGCGCGTCGAGCTGCTGGATCTGGCTGGCGAGATTGGCCGGTAGCGGCGCAGCCTCCGCCAGCTTCTCCTGAATCGTCCGATGAACCCCAGCGGCACGGGAGGTATTGCCGTCGCTCAGCGCAGCCCTGGCCTTGCGAATCAATTCGCCGATCTGTTTAACCGCCTGCTGATCAGGCTGTAGTTGCGCCTGCGGGTCTTGATCCAGCGCCGGGTTCTGATCCTCGATCGCGACGACTTGTTCGGCGGCAGCGGTGGCGGCTGCCTGTGCCTCTTGTTCGCGTAGCCGTCGTGCTTCGGCAGCGGCGTCGGCCGCCGCCTGCTCAAGTGCTGCTTTGGCAGCCGCCCAGCGCAAGGGCTCGGCAATGATTTCGCGTGAGCGGTCTATCCATTGCTGCACGTTCCCGTGCAACTCCGGATCAGCCTGCGCCGCCACCGCCGCCCAGCGACTCTCGAACTCGCTCAGCTTGGGGCTGCTCAAGACGTCATACGCGCGTCGGCTGTGGCGCTCCAGCGCTTCCGAAACCGCCTGGATCTCGGCCTGCACCTGCACCTGCTTGCGAGCCTGCTCGAGCAGGCCATCGCGCCGCGACGTCAGGATCTTGTAGACGTGCTTGTCGTTGCCCCCGCGAACGTCGCGGATGAGTTGCCGCAGCACGTCAGGGTCTTCGATGGCTGCCGCTGCCGCCTGGCGAATCTGGGTCGACGTTCCTGCAACGACCAGCCGCGCCACCGCCTGTACGTCCTGCGCATCGATGGCCGATCGCAGAGCCTTCTCCTCGGCAAAAGCCGCCAGCGCGCGATCCGCTGTGCCCGGCTTGTGAGGCGACTTGTCACCCGCTTTCGATGCCGCCGGTTGAGACGCTGATGCCGGACGGGTGGACTGCGAGACCGGCTTACGGAAAAAACGCGAGAGCAACGACATTCATTGACCTTCAAAGCATCCGGAACGACTTTGGATTCTACCTGCGCTGTTGGCGCTACCCGCGGCGCGGCGGCGCTCGTCGTCTCAGGCGTGATCGTGTAGCGAGATCTTCGAGGTCTCCGGCACGAACTGCACCGCGATCAAGCCAAGCAGAATCCACACGAAGATGCAGGCAGAGATCGCCATCGAGGTGCCGTACATCTGGTACAGCGTGGTCGCGATCACCGGCACAAACGCGCCGCCCGCCAAGGTACCGAACTGATACGCGAGCGAGTTGCCGGTGTAACGCAGGCGCGTGGGAAAGAGTTCCGACGGCATCGCGGCGATGGGCGAGTACATCGCGGCCAGCGGCACGGCGAGGATGAACAGACCCAGCCCCATCAGCAGCGGCTCCTTGGTATCCACCAGCCAGAAGATCGGGAACGCGGCGAGCAGCCCGCCAATCGCGCCGCCGATGCAGATGCGCCGCCGTCTCCAGCGGTCCGACCAGGTCGCGAACAGCAGGCCGGTCACCAGCCACACCGTGGACGCCATGAGCACGAGCGTGATCATGGTGGACTTGGGCATGCCCCGATTCTTCGCGCCATAGGAAATCATGTAGGCGATCAGCACGTAGCCGATCATCGCGGTGCTGCTCATGGTCATGCCGCCGGCAATCGCGGGCTTCCAGTGCGAGCGCAGCACTTCCACCACCGGCACCTTCTCGTACTTGGGCGCCGTGGCCTGCGCGGCGGCGAACACGGGCGATTCCTTCAGCCGCAGACCGATCACGAGACCCACAACGACGAGCAGCGCGCTGAGGATGAACGGCACCCGCCAGCCCCAGCTCATGAACTGGTCTTCCGGCACCCAGGCGACGACGCCGAGGAACGCGAGGTTGGCCAGGATCAAGCCCGCCGGGCAGCCGATCTGCACGAAGCCGCCGTACAAACCACGACGATTCGGCGGCGCGTATTCCACCGCCATCAGCACCGCGCCGCCGCATTCGCCGCCGATGCCGATGCCCTGGAACACGCGCAGCGTCACCAGCAGGATCGGTGCCCAGATGCCGATCTGCTCGTAGGTGGGCAGCAGACCGATGCCGATGGTGGCGATGCCCATGCACATCAGGCAGAACACCAGCATCTTGTTGCACCCCACGCGATCGCCGAAGTGGCCGATCACCACCCCGCCGAGCGGACGCGCGATGAAGGCGACCGCAAAGGTCGAGAACGCCGCGAGCTGGCCGGCAAAATCCGACACGTTGCGAAAGAACAGCGGACCCAGCACCAGCGCCTCGGCCGAGGCGTAGATGAAGAAGTCGTACCACTCGAAGGCGGTGCCGATTGAAGCTGGCAGCGAGCACCTTACGGGCCTGTCGATTTTTTTCCGACGCCGTGAGTACGGCTCGCTGAGTCATTGAGTGTTTTTAGTGTGTCCCGCCGGTTGGCGGGCTCTCTTGCTGGGGGTGGATTGTGGCGGAGGCGATGCGGCGAGATAACCCGGCCGGGCTCGGCACGGCGAAAACTCATCGACATGCACCGGGTTTGTGCGCGACTTGGCTCATCCTGTGCGTGCCTTTCGCGCGTCGCTTCCTGCCCTCTTGCATATCCATCCCACTTCAGCCATGCGTGCCACTTTCTTCGCCTCACGACTTGTGCTCGTCCTGCTCGCTACGGGCCTTGCCGCGCCTGCTTTCGCGGCGCCACCCTCGGCGGGTGAAGCCGCGTTCAACAAGGGCTGCCACGGCTGTCACGCTGGCGGCATAGGCGGCCTCATGTCGGGCGCCCCCAAAGCCGGTTCTGCTGCGCTCAAGGCTCGACTCGCGCGCGCAGGCTCGGTCGACGCGCTGGTCACCCACACCGTGCGCGGTGTGGGCAAGATGCGCGCGCAGGGTGGCCCCCAGGGCCTGCCCGAAGCCGAGATTCGCGCGGCGGTGGAGTGGATGCTGGTCAACGAGCCCTGATCGAACACCGGGCGTCGACTCAGCCCGAAAGTGCCTTACGCACAGTCAGCATCTAGGGTCAGGGCATCACCACCAACGGCCCTGGTCGCGCTACCACGCTATTCGGCAGCCTGCGCCACCGTGCGCTTGCTCACGAACACGGTGTAGGCCAGACCCAGCCCGACGGCGTAGGTGAAATCCTCGCGGTACAGCGGGCTGTCCTGATTCGCCGCGCCGTTACCGAACAACAACTGCCCGAGCGCGAACACGCTCAGACGTTTGTTGACCGGCAGAAACAGGCGCGTCGACAGCGCCGTCTGCTGATAGCCGTCACGCGCCTGATAGGCCGGCCGCTCGGCGGTGGCAAATTCCGCCGGCACGCTGAAGAAATATTGATTGAGGCCGTCGTGGGCGAACTTGGCGCTCAGGCCCAGCCGAAACTGCAAGGCGGGGATCAGGAAGGCGCTGTGATCAAACACCAACTGTGGTTCGGCCGCGATGCCGGTGTAATCGAAGCGATCCGTGTTCACCGCGTAGGCGGCGCGTAGCTGCGCCACGGCGGTGAGCGTCTGTGCGCCTTGTTGCCACAGCCGGTATTCCAGCGAAGGCCCGGCCTCGACCAGGTAATCCAGATCGGGCAGACCGCGACGTTGCGGGTTGTCGTCGGATTCGGCGCTGAACGCGGCGTCCAGCCCCAGCGTCAGCGACAGCCGATCATTGATCGCAAACGCGCCCTTGACGCCGTCGGAATCCGAACTGAGCAGGAACAGCTCGCCGCGATACACCGCGGTGGGCAGCGCAAAGCCGGTGTTCTGGCTGTGACTGGAAGAGGGATAGTCCGGCACATGCGCGCCCAGCGCGGCAAAGCCGATCTCCCACAGGGGCAGCTGATCGTCCTCGGCGGCGCGCGCGCTGTGCGCAAACGCCAAGGTCAGCAATAGGCAAACGCAACGCAGCGCGAATCTGTTCATCGAAGTGCGATCAGTTCCGGCCCGGCAACCAGGCCAGCCACGCCGAACGCCGTATCCACAGCAGCGCAGCGCAAGCCAGCCACACGCCGCAGGCCATCAGGAACAACTGACCGCCGTCGCTGCTGCCGTCGGTGTTCTGCACCGCAATGCCCAGCGGTGTGAACAGGTGAAAGAAGATCGCGCCGGAGATCACGCCCAGGCCCAGCGCCGCGCCCAGCACCTGCAACACGCGCAACGACACCACCAGCATGCCGACGATCAACAGCAGCGCGGCCAGCAGTTCGGCGCTGCCCACCACGTAGGCAGAAAAAATCCCGCCCGGTGCGAACACGCCGGGAAAGCCCAGCGACGCCGCCCAGGGATCGAGCCGGTCCTCGAAGATGTAGATCGTCTCCGGCGCGCGGGTGAATTTGAAGAACAGCGATTGCACGAACACGATGCTGACGAATATCGACAGCAGCGCGTGAGCCTTGGTCTTGAGCCCGTTCATGCAATTCTCCTTGGCGACAAAACCACTACTTCTTGAGCAAGCCGGCGAACTTGGCATCCGCGGACTTGATGTAACCGGCGGGGTCCGCAGCCCACTTCTTCTGCACGTCAGCGTCGTAGTTCAGATACAGCTTGCCGTCGACGACGGCGAAGGCCGCCGGGTCGATCTTCACCAGGTAGTCGCGGGTGACGCCGTAGGCGCAGTAGCCGCCGTACTGCGGCGCGTACTGTTCCGGCGCGGCCTTGAACAGATCCAGGTTCTTCTGCGAGGAGAACTTCCACTTCGCGCCCATCCACGAATAGGTGAACGCATCGCTGCCCGCCACCGGCTTGTTCTCGGTGAAGTAGGCCACGCTGTCGTAACCCAGAATGGCGGTGTCGGTGGTCGATGCACCGAACAGCCCGGGCTTGAGCGTGTTGATTGGCGGCGTTGCGGCTTGCAGCGCGAATGCGCTGAGGCTGAGCAAGCCGAATAGGCACAGGCGGATACGACGAAGGGATGCGTGCATGGAAATCTCCAGAAGTTTTGGAAGGGTGATCAATCAGAACCACTGCTGTCCGCGCGCCAGATCGGCGCGGAACAACGACAGCAATTTCAGCGGGCCGGTGGTGGGCGTACCGCGACGCGCCTGCGCCAGGCCGATGTCGAATGCCAGCGACCACTGCCGGAACATGGCGCGATACCCGTCCAGCAAGGGCGTGCCGGGGTGGTAGATGTGCGCGCTCTCGGCGGTGACGCCGTTGAGTTCCAGCACACGCAAGCCTTCACCGCGCTGCAAATGCGCGGCGCTGGGCACGCGCAGGTCGAGCCGGCCGAAGGCGTAGCCCGGCACCGCGTCGCACAAGCGGGTCAGCGTTGCGATCAGCGCCGGTGTCGTCAGATGGGTGGCGTCCAGAAACAGGCTGCCGCGGCAATGCGCGCCGATCTCCACCAGCACCACCACCTCGCCCGCTGTCGGCACACGATTCAACTGCTGCGCCCAGCGCGCGAACAAGGTATCGGCGATCAGCCGGGCGCGCGCGTCGCCCAGAATCAGTTGGCGCAAGGTCTGCACGCCGTCGCCGCAGACGCTGGGAAAGGTCTTGTGCACGATCGACAACACGCGCAGTCCGTCCTGATCCGGGTGGCGCGCGATGAACACGCCGAACTCCTCGCCGCCGATAAAGCGCTGCGCAATCACCGCGCCGTGAAACCGCGACAGATAGCGCTGTACGGCGGCGGCGTCGCGCGCGATGAATACGCCGCGACCGCGCTGCCCCACGTCCGGCTTGAGCACGATGGGAAACCCGTGGCGCTCGGCGATGCGCAGCGCAGCGGCCACGCGCAGCGGACCGTCGCCGGCTGCCAGCAGATCGCAGGCCGCGGCCAGATCCGGCGCGTGCTGCTGCAGCGGCGCCAGCGCCTGGAACTTGCGCTCGCCGACCACGCCGCCGGCGTCGAGCGCCGGATTGGCGGCGGTGAACGCGGTGGGATTTCGGTGGCGCAGTCCCAGCCACAGAATCCAGCTGACGATGGGCAGGTAGTACAACCAAGCCGGCCAGAACTCCCAGCGACGCGCACGCGCGAGTCGGATCGACACGCGCGTTGTCCACGGCAGATGCTGCGCTGCCGCCGTCTCCCAGGGCTGCACCGCGCGCTGCAGCGCGGTCTCTTCCGGATGCACGGACTCAGGCTTGCTGTTCATGGCGGATGGTGGACGGTGCCTTGCCGAAGTCGGGTCCCAGATCGATGCCGTGCTGCGCGCTATGCAGGCGGATCAAGGCGTAGTGATGGGTGGCGTGACTGGCGAGAAACAGCAGTTCCCGCGCCACGGTGGAGAAACTCATGAAGCCGTCCTCGCCGGCCATGCCGCCGCGCAGGATCACCGCGATGGGTTTTTCCACTGGCAAGGTTTCCAGGGACTGCAGCCGCAGGCGCAATTGAACGATGCACTCGTGTGCAAGAACGCGGTCACGCTCCACGCGGGGGTCGCGGCCGCGGTCGTCGTAATTGACCGAGCCGCTGGGCAAGGTGTCGACAAAAGCGCGGTAGTGATCGAACACATGACGCAGATGCGGACCGGCGTGCGCGGCGAAATCAAGGTCGGCGCGCTGCGCGTAGGCCTCGATCACCTGCGATGCCTGATCGAGCACCTGGCAGTTGAAGTCGATCAACTTCTGGAGGTCCTGATGCGCGCGCATGTTCAGTGACTCGATGCCGCGACAGGGGCGGCAACATCCGGGTTTTGGGTGCGCATCAGTAGCAGCGTGTAGCCGCCGCAGAACAGCGTGGTCGGGATCACCCCCGCAGCCAGGGTGAGCGCGATGTGCGGTGTGCCGATGAGCAGGTGTACGCCGATCAGCACGCCGTAGGTCAGGCTCATGCCGCCGACGAAAGCGCACAGCGCGCGCTCGCCGGTGCTGCGGCCGAAGCCGGAACAAGCACGCATGACCGCGGTGCCGTAGACCGTCAGCAGGGTGCTCATCACCCAGTGCGTGAGCGCGATGCGTCCGGC
Source organism: Panacagrimonas sp. (assembly GCA_052387335.1). GTDB lineage: Bacteria > Pseudomonadota > Gammaproteobacteria > Nevskiales > Nevskiaceae > Panacagrimonas. The sequence goes on from JBQTJH010000066.1 coordinate 9,052, forward strand.
CAGCGCCACGCCCTCGGACCAGTTCACCGCCAGTGCCCACAGCGCGTACGCCAGCGCGCCGAGCATCGCACCGGTCCAGCCATCCATGAGCCGGCGCAGGCCGTGCTCATAGCGATGCGGTCCGGCAGAGAAAGAGAGGAGAAGCATGTAAAGAAGAAGCGTCGCCGAATGATGTTTCGGCAAGATAACGAGCGCGGCGCGCCCTGTGCGGCTTTGCGGGCGATTGGCCATAAACGGCGGTGACTTCGACACGAAGCCATCGCGAAGCGCGAATTAAGGTGCCTTTCACGCCGCCGCTGCGGCGTTCGCTGTCACGGAACCGTCATGCGATGAGGACCGCTTATCCCGCTTTGCTCGCCGTGCTGCTGAGTGCGGCGTGCTCCAACCCGCCGTATCCGCGCGACAGCGTCGAGACGCTTTATGCGAGCGCGCCGCAGCCGACGCTAAGGGCGCGTGAAATCGGCGGTCGGCGCTTGCATTACGCGCAGTTGGACGGCCCGGGTACGCGGCCGATTCTGTTCGTGCACGGATCGCCTGGCGACTGGAAGGCCTGGGCGCGGTATCTGGATGCGCCGGCGCTCGCGGCCTACGGCGTGCGCATCGCGATGGATCGTCCTGGCTTTGGCGGCTCCGATGCCGGCCAAGTTATGCCCGATCTGCGCGCGCAGGCGGCACTGCTGGCGGCGCTGATTCCGCCCGGTCCGCCGGCGGTGCTGGTCGGTCATTCGCTGGGCGGGCCGGTGGTGGCCTGGATGGCGCTGGATCATCCCGACCGCGTCTGTGGTGTGGTGATGGTGGCGGGCTCGGTGGCACCGCAGCTGGAAGCGCCGCGCTGGTACAACCGTCTGGCCGACAGCGCGCTGCTGTCCTGGTTAGTGCCGCAAGAACTGCGCTGGTCCAATCAGGAGATCATGCAATTGCAAAGTGAATTGCAGCGCCTCGACGCGCATTGGTCGCGGCTGCAAACGCCGTTGGTGGCGGTGCAGGGCATGCGCGACGAGTTGGTCGACCCACGCACTGTCGATTATCTGCAAGCTCGCGTCGTGGCCGAGCACCTCAAGCTGCGACGCGTTGTCGATCAGGGACACTTCGTGTTGTGGGACGCGCCGCAGCAGGTGCTGGACGCGATTCTCGAACTGCCGTGCTAGCCGCGCGTATCTCCGCGCGAGAACCTGGATCGCACCCGCGGCGGAATATCCGCGACTCGCACAAACACCAGACCGTCGAGTGTGTCGCCGAACGCAGCATCAACATTGAATCCGGCGAAGCGTCCATTGAGTTCCAGGTAGTGCCGCACCAGCACCGGCAAACCGCCGAGTGCAGGGTCGATGCGGCCGATCACTCTCGATAGCAGCGAGGGATCGGCCAGCGCCGCGACTACCGGGCGCAGGCTGTGCGGCTGGCTCCGCGCGCGCAGCGGCGTGCGCGGGCGAACCAGGATTTGCAGCAGGGCGTCACCGTGGTGGCGCGACAGCGCCGCTTCCATCAAATGGCGGCCGGCGGCGCTGTAGCTCGCGCTGATGCTGACCGGCCCGAACAGACAGCGAATCTGCGGTTGTGCGTCGAGGATCGCGGCGATGCCCGACCACAGCAGGCGCAGCGCGCGAAAGCTGCGCTGCCATTCCGGCCGCACGAACGAGCGTCCCAATTCGATGGCCGGGCCGATGCGCTCGAGCAGCCGCGCATCGAAGTCGAACAGCGTGTGCGTGTATAGCGCTTGCGGGCGAACCTCAGCACCGAGCGCGGCGGTGAAGCCGAGCCGATACGCGCCGATCAGTTCGCGCCGCGCGTGATGCCATAGAAACAGGTGTTGATAGCGGGCATCGAAGTCGTCCAGATCGGTGGCGCGGCCGCTGCCTTCACCGACCTGACGAAAACTCAGTTCGCGCAGGCGGCCGATCTCGTTCAAGGTTTCTGGAATCTGCGCGGCGCTGGCCAGGAACACCGAGTAGTCGTCCTGTTCGATGAGCCGGCACGAGGCCGGCAGCAGCGCCAGCTCCTGCGCCAGCCGTTCGGGTGATCGCGGCGGTGCCAGTGCCACCTGCGTGTGCGTCACCGGAACGCGCGCGTCGCGGCCGAGCGCGTCGCTGAGCAGGCGCAGGTAGGCGGTCTGCGCGGCGGTGTCGAGTCGCGCCAGTTCACTTGCGGGTACCGGCTCGCCGAGGCGCAGATGCAGCTCGTGTCCGCGCGCGTTCAACAGGTCGCGCGCCAGGCAAGCCGTGCGCAGCCGTGGATGCAGCAGGCCGGCCAATAGCGAACGCCAGCGCGCGCGGCCTTCGATATGCACCGGTAACACCGCCGCGCCGCTGCGCCGGGCGAGCAGCGCCACGCTCTGCGCCCAGGGCCGATCAGTGACGCGCCCTGGTCCCAGCTCGATGCGACTGACCTCGCCGGCAGGAAATACGATCAACGCGCCGCCGGCCGACAAATGTCGCAGCGCGGCGCGCACACCGCCCAGGCTGGCGCCCGCACGGAAGACATCGACCGGTGCAATCAGCGGCGCGAGTTCCGGAATGCTGCGCAGCAAGGTATTGGCGAGCAGCAGCACGTCCGGGCGTCGCTGCAATAGCAGATCGGCCAGCACCAGGCCGTCGGCGGCGCCGAAGGGATGATTGGCCACCACGATCAACGCGCCCTGCGCGGGAATGTCTTCGACCCCACCGGACAGCACGCGGTAGCGCAGGCCGAGTCGCCGCAGCGCGAAGCGCAGGAACGCACTCGGCGTAAGCGCGGCGGGCCGCGCGCGATACCAGCGTTCGAGTTGCGCCAGCCCGGTGAGCTGCTCGATCAGCGTCGACAGCCAGCCCAGGCCCAGCGGCCGGGGCAGGCGCATGACGACGCTATCGCGTGCAGGATTCATGGGTGGTGGTGCGGTGATCGCTGGGCTCGCGCGGACGCGCCGCGGGTAGGTCAGCACGGTAAGCGCCGCGCGTCAGCGGCGCTGTTTCCGAAACCCCGCGATTCGTGTCCGACACGCCGCGCGTGCTCAAGCGTCGACAAGGAGCGACGCAGCCACCACCCGACGTCTGCGCGGAGTTTTCTCAGACCCGGAACGCCTCACCGAGCTTGAGCGTGGATCCCGAAGCCATTGCGTCGTAACCGGGCAGGGCATTGATGACCGCACGAAATTCGGCGCTGCGCAGTTCTTCCAGCACCGAGCCCATGGTGGGCGAGTTCAGATAGTCCGCGCGGCAGGCGAAGAAATAGCGCTCTGAAACCAGCGGCAGAAAATCCAGGCCGAAGCGCTGCGCCGGTGTTTCCACGCCAAAGCCGGCGTCGGCCATGCCGCTGGCGATATAGGCGGCCACTGCGGCGTGGGTGAACTCGTGCGTGTCATAGCCGGGGATGCGACGTGGGTCGACCTTCTCCTGCTTCAACATCAGATCAATCAGCAAGCGCGTTCCAGCTCCGGGCTGGCGGTTTACGAAGCGCACGTCCGCGTGAGTCAGATCGCTTAGACCGCGTAGCTGCTTGGGATTGCCACGCGCCGTCATCAGCCCCTGACGTCGCGTCGCAAGCAGAATCAGTCGCAGGTCGGCGCTGCCCAGATCGCGCCGGTAGCCGGCGAGCATCGGCGCCTCGTAAATACCCAGCGGCACATGGAAGCCCGCCATGTCGCAGCCGCCGCGCGCCAGCGCATGCACCGCTTCCAGGCTCGTGCAGTACTTCAGGTCCAGTGGAATATGCTGATCGTGAAAGCGACGGCGCAGCGCTTCCACGGCGAAGCCATGACTGGCATGCAGGCGCAGAATGCCCTGCGAATGGCTGATCGCGCGCTCGATCTCCGCTTCAAGTTCCGACGCCAGCGAATCGAACACCGGCGTCAGCCGCGCGGCGATGCGGCGATCCGCCCACACCAGCTTCTCGCCCAGCGTGCTCAGCACCGCGCCCTTGCCGCGGCGGCTTTCCACCAGTGGCAGGCCGAACGCACGCTGGCCTTCGCGCAGCACGCCCCAGGCGTAGCGATACGACAGGTTCATGCGTTTGCAGGCGGCGGCCAAGGTGCCGGATTCGTGGATGTGCACCAGCAGTTCGATCAGTCGCGGCAGCACTGCCGCGTCTTCGCCACGGTCCAGCTGCCACTGTGGTTTGATCGAGATGCGGAACATGGGGGTCAGAATATCGGCTTTATTGAGCCGATAGTAGTAGTCAAGCAGTGCCAATTGTTGGCCTGAGAAGCCCAAGCAAATACGCTGTGCGCGAGAATAAGTCTGTAAACCCTAATCGGCTCTACGACCTCCGATACCGCAAGCCCGAAGCCAGCATGAAGATGCGAAACCGCGTGATTCCGATCCAGGCAGAGCCCGGCGCTGCGCTGCCGGCGACGCAGCGCGAGGCGGTGCGCGAGGCCCTGGCAGCGAATCGGGACAGGCCGGGCGCGCTATTGCCAGTGCTGCATGCGGTGCAGGACGCGCTGGGCTACGTGCCCAAGGACGCCATCGCGCTGATCGCGTTTGATCTGAATCTGTCCCGCGCCGAGGTACACGGAGTTGTCAGTTTTTATCACGGGTTTCGCCAGCAAGCGCCCGGCCGCCATGTCGTGCACCTCTGTCGCGCCGAGGCCTGCCAGGCGGTGGGCGCGGTCGCGCTGGAAGCGCACGCGAAGCAGGCGCTGGGCGTGGAGTTTCACGGCACCACGAGCGACGGAGCGGTGACTTTGGAACCGGTGTACTGCCTGGGCAATTGCGCACTCGGGCCCAGCGTGTTGGTCGATGGTGATCGCCTGTGCGGCCGCGTGACGCCCGCGCGCTTCGACCAACTGCTGGGAGACCTGCGCGCGTGAAACCCATCCGCGTCTTCGTGCCGCGCGATGCGGCAGCGCTGTCGGTTGGCGCGGACGAGATCGCGCATGCGCTTGTCGCGCAGGCCCGTCCGCGCGGCGTGGAGATTGAACTGGTCCGCAACGGTACCCGCGGCATGCTGTGGCTGGAACCGCTGGTCGAGGTCGAGACCGCGCAGGGCCGCATCGCCTACGGGCCCGTGACCTTGGACAGCCTGCCCGGCCTGTTCGATGCGGATTTTCTGCACGGCGGTGCGCATCCGCTGAATCTGGGTCTGACCGAGCAGATTCCGTACTTCGCAAAACAGCAGCGCCTCACGTTCGCGCGCTGTGGTGTCGAAGATCCGCTGAACCTGGACGCTTACCGCACGCAAGATGGATTCAAGGGACTGGATCGCGCGCTGATGATGGAGCCGGGAGCCATCGTGATGGCGGTGACGGAGTCCGGCCTGCGCGGTCGCGGTGGTGCGGCGTTTCCGGCCGGCATCAAGTGGCAGACCGTGCTGAACGCGCCGGCTGATCAGAAGTACATCGTCTGCAATGCCGATGAGGGCGACTCCGGCACATTCTCGGATCGCATGATCATGGAGGGCGATCCGTTTGTGCTCATCGAGGGCATGACCATCGCCGGCATCGCGACCGGCGCGACTCGGGGATATATCTATCTGCGCAGCGAGTACCCGCATGCGCACCGAAGCTTGAACGCGGCGATCACCCTCGCGCGTGAGGCCGGGTATCTCGGCCCTGACATTCGCGGCACAGGAATCAGCTTCGAACTTGAGGTGCGCCTTGGCGCCGGCGCCTACATCTGTGGCGAGGAAACGTCCCTGCTCGAATCGCTGGAAGGCAAGCGCGGCCAGGTGCGCTTCAAGCCGCCGCTGCCGGCGATCTCCGGCCTGTGGGCCAAACCCACGATCATCAACAACGTCATCACGCTCGCCTCAGTGCCAGTGATTCTCGACCGCGGCGCGGCGCATTACCGTGACTACGGCATGGGCCGCTCGCGCGGCACCTTGCCGATCCAGCTCACCGGCAACATCAAGCGTGGCGGGCTGGTGGAACTCGCGTTCGGTGTGACCCTGCGCGAACTGCTGTACGACTTCGGCGGCGGCTCGCTCAGTGGAAGGCCGATCCGTGCGGTGCAGGTCGGCGGGCCACTGGGCGCGTACCTGCCGGAATCCCAGTTCGACACGAAGCTGGATTACGAGGCCTTCGCGGCCGTCGGCGCGATGCTCGGCCACGGCGGCATCGTGGTGTTCGACGACAGCGTCGACATGGCCGCGCAGGCGCGCTACGCGATGGAGTTCTGCGCGCTGGAGTCTTGCGGCAAATGCACGCCCTGCCGGATCGGCTCCACGCGCGGGGTCGAGGTGATCGACCGGCTCGTTGCGGGTGTGGAGTCGCAGAAACAGGAAGCGGTTTTGCGCGACCTGTGCGAAACCATGACGCACGGCTCGCTGTGCGCACTCGGCGGGCTGACGCCGTACCCGGTGCTGTCGGCGCTGAATCATTTTCCGGCGGACTTTACGCAGGCGCGATAGAAGCAACGGCTAACGCAAAGGCGCAAAGGCAAAAGAAAGGACGCGAAGTGGAGGAGAACGAGCTATCAAATGAAGTCATCGGCGCGGCCATCGAGGTCCACCGGCATTTGGGCGTCGGGTTGCTCGAATCGGCCTATGAGCACGCGCTGGCGATTGAACTTGAGCAGCGCGGCGTGGCGTATCAAAGACAGCTCGCGCTGCCTGCAAGCTATAAGGGTATTGCGCTCAATGACGCCTATCGCCTCGATTTATTGGTCGGAGGTCTGGTCATCGTGGAGATCAAGGCGATTGCTTCTGTCGGTCCGATTCACTCGGCGCAGTTGCTCACCTATCTCAGGCTCTCAGGGCTTCGGCTCGGCCTGTTGCTCAACTTCAACTCGGATTCGATGCGCGCAGGCATCAAGCGTGTCGTGAACCACTTGTGATTTCTTTGCGTCCTTTCTTTTCCCTTTGCGCCTTTGCGTTAGCCGTTGCTTGACGAGCCGAGGACCCGAGCCATGAGATCCATCGAAGAACACGACCTGGGCACCCCCGCACGGGAATCCGCGAAATTCGTGACCCTGACCATCGACGGTCAGCAGGTCACGGTGCCGGACGGCACGTCGGTGATGCGCGCCGCCGCGCTCGCGGACCTCAAGATCCCGAAGCTCTGCGCGACGGATTCGCTGCAAGCTTTCGGCTCGTGTCGTCTGTGCCTGGTGCAGATCGAAGGTATAAAGGGCTACCCCGCCTCGTGCACGACGCCGGTAGCGCACGGCATGAAAGTCACGACGCAGAACGACAAGCTCGCGCAGCTGCGCCGCGGCGTGATGGAGCTGTACATCTCGGATCACCCGCTGGATTGCCTGACCTGCCCCGCGAACGGCCATTGCGAGTTGCAGGACATGGCCGGTGCCGTGGGGCTGCGCGAGGTGCGGTACGGATACGAAGGAGACAACCACGTTCATCGCTATGTGCCGGGCAAGGGTGAAGCGAACCCGCGCTTCGTGGAAAAGGACGAGAGCAATCCCTACTTCACCTTCGATCCGTCCAAGTGCATCGTCTGCTCGCGCTGCGTGCGCGCTTGTGACGAGCAGCAGGGCACCCTGGCGCTGACCGTGCAGGGGCGCGGTTTCGATTCGAAGATCGCGGCGAGCGTAGATGAGAGTTTCCTGTCTTCCGAGTGTGTGTCCTGCGGCGCCTGCGTGCAGGCCTGCCCGACGGCGACGCTCACCGAGAAATCCGTGATCGCGAAGGGACAGGCCGCGCACAGCACGGTGACGACCTGCGCGTACTGCGGCGTCGGCTGCTCGTTCCGCGCCGAGATGCGCGGCGAGGAGATCATCCGCATGGTGCCCAACGCGGACGGTCATGCGAATCACGGCCATTCCTGCGTCAAGGGTCGTTTCGCCATCGGCTACGCAACGCACCAGGATCGGATCACCACGCCGATGATTCGCGCGCGCATCAGCGACCCCTGGCGCGAGGTGAGCTGGGACGAGGCGATCAACCACGCGGCGGCGGAGTTCAAGCGTATCCAGTCGAAATGCGGCCGCGACTCGGTGGGTGCGATCACCTCCAGCCGCTGCACGAACGAGGAGGTCTACGTCGTGCAGAAGCTGGTGCGCGCCGCCTTCGGCAACAACAACGTCGACACCTGCGCCCGTGTCTGTCACTCGCCGACGGGTTACGGCCTGAAGCAGACCTTGGGCGAATCCGCCGGCACGCAGACCTTCGATTCGGTTTGCCAAGCCGACGTGATCCTGGTGATCGGCGCCAATCCCACCGACGGACACCCGGTGTTCGCCTCGCAGATGAAACGGCGCCTCAGGCAGGGCGCAAAGCTGATCGTGGCCGATCCGCGGCGCATCGATCTGATCCGCACGCCGCATATCGAGGCCGCGCATCACCTTGCGCTGCGCCCCGGTACCAACGTGGCGTTGATCAACGCGCTGGCGCATGTCGTGGTGACCGAGGGGCTGGTGGAGGAAGACTTCGTGCGCGCGCGCTGCGAGGTGGAGTCCTTCGACAAGTGGCGCGCGTTCGTCGCGGAGCCGCGAAACGCGCCGGAAGCGATGGAAGCCGTGACGGGCGTTGCGGCGAGCGAGCTGCGTGCCGCCGCGCGGTTGTACGCCACCGCCGGCAACGCCGCGATCTACTACGGCCTCGGTGTCACCGAGCACAGCCAGGGTTCAACCATGGTGATGGGTATCGCCAACCTCGCCATGGCCACCGGCAACATCGGCCGCGAAGGCGTGGGCGTGAACCCGCTGCGCGGCCAGAACAATGTGCAGGGCTCCTGCGACATGGGTTCCTTCCCGCACGAGCTGCCCGGTTATCGCCACGTATCGGACGATGCGGCGCGTGGCGCGTTCGAATCCGAGTGGGGCGTGAAGCTGTCGCCGGATCAGGGTCTGCGCATTCCGAACATGTTCGAGGCCGCACTGGACGGGGAATTCAAGGGTCTCTACGTGCAAGGGGAGGACATTGCGCAGAGCGATCCGAATACCCAGCACGTCACTGCTTCGCTGTCTGCGATGGAATGTGTGGTCGTGCAGGACCTGTTCCTAAACGAGACGGCGAAGTTTGCGCACGTGTTCCTGCCCGGCAGCTCGTTTCTGGAGAAGGACGGCACCTTCACCAATGCGGAGCGGCGCATCTCGCGGGTACGCAAGGTCATGCAGCCGAAGTCCGGCGTGGGCGAGTGGGAGGCCACCGCGATGCTGTCTAAGGCGCTCGGCTACCCGATGCACTACACGCATCCGTCCGAGATCATGGACGAGATTGCGCGGCTGACGCCCACGTTCGCCGGCGTGAGCTTCGACAAGATTGATCGCCTCGGCTCGATCCAGTGGCCCTGCAACGAGGCCGCGCCGGACGGCACGCCGCTCATGCACGTGGATGCCTTTGTGCGCGGCAAGGGCCGGTTCCTGGTCACCGAATACGTGCCGACCACCGAGAAGGTCAACGCAAAATACCCGCTGATTCTCACCACCGGGCGCATCCTGAGCCAGTACAACGTCGGCGCGCAGACGCGTCGCACCGCCAACGTGACCTGGCACAGCGAGGACCGCATGGAGATTCATCCGCACGATGCCGAGGTGCGTGGGATCAGCGAGGGCGATTGGGTCGGTGTGACCAGCCGCGCGGGTGACACGGTGATGCGCGCCACGCTCACGGATCGCGTGCAGCCCGGCGTGGTCTACACCACGTTCCATCACCCCTTCTCGGGGGCCAACGTCATCACCACCGAGAACTCGGACTGGGCGACGAACTGCCCGGAGTACAAGGTCACGGCGGTGCAGGTGGCGCGAGTGAGCCAGCCGTCGGAGTGGCAGAAGCGCTATCGCGAGTTCAGCGAGCGGCAGCAGGCGCTGCTGGATGCGGTGGTGAAGTAGAAGCAACGGCTAACGCAAAGGCGCAAAGGAAAAAGATGAATCAAAGGACGCAGAGAAATGGAAAGGGGGGTAGGCGCTGGCAGATAGCGCTATCCCCCTCCGATATCTTTGCGTTCTTTCTTTTTCCTTTGCGCCTTTGCGTTAGCCTTTGTTTTCACGGCTCAAGCGCATGAGCGCCCAGCCCCATTCGATCACCCAGGTCTGGCGAGAAGGCACGGCCACGCCCGATCACGTTGCCGAGGAAACCCCGGTCGCGCTGCTGTACAACGGCGAGCCACACGTGGTGATGATGTGCACGCCGGCCGATCTCGAAGACTTCGCGCGTGGTTTTTCGGTCACCGAGGGCATCGTCGAAAACGTGGCGGAAGTCGAGCGCGTCACGGTGACTGCGCTGGCCGAGCTTGGCGGCTACGAAATCGAGGTCGGCGTTCCGCCGCGCCGTGCAGCACTGCTCGCCGGGCGCGAGCGCAATCTGCAGGGCCGAACCGGCTGCGGGCTGTGCGGGGCCAAGGAAATCGCCGCCGCGATCCGGCCTGTGCGGCGCGTCGGCGCAGGCGGCACGATCAGCGTCTCTGCCGTGCGACGCGCGCTGGATGCCATCAAGAAACACCAGCCGCTCAATGCGGCCACCGGCGCCACGCACGCCGCGGCCTGGGCGACGCCGGATGGCTTGATTGTCGCCGCGCGCGAGGACGTGGGTCGGCACAACGCGCTGGACAAGCTGATCGGGCATTTGGTGCTGGCGGGAGAGAACCTCTCTCGCGGTTTTCTTGTGATCACCAGCCGCGCGAGCTACGAGATGGTGCACAAGGCGGCGAGCGTGGGCATGCCGGTGGTGGTGGCGATCTCGGCGCCCACGGCCTACGCGGTGAGAGTCGCGGAAGAAGCGGGTGTCACCCTGATCGGATTCGCGCGCGGCGATCGGCACGTCGTCTATGCCTGCCCCGGACGTTTGGCATGAACTCGGAACGTCTGGTGGCCATGGCCAACGACATCGGCAACTTCTTCGGCGGCGAGCCGCGGCCGGAGGATCGCGTCGCCGGTGTGCTGAATCATCTCAAGCGCTTCTGGGATCCGCGCATGCGTCGGCAGATCCGCGCCTATGTCGAGACCGGCGGCACCGGTTTGTCGGATCATGTGTGTGCAGCGGTGATCGCACTCGATGCGTCGAACGAAGAATGAACCCGTCATTTCGAGCGTAGCGAGGAATCTTCTGCCAGAGCCTGCGCGACTTTCGAGGAGATTCCTCGCTACGCTCGGAATGACAGATTGACAAGACCTATAGGAAACCCGAAATCACACTATGCAGGACGCAACGACCCAGCTGCTCAAGGACTACTACGCCGCGTTCAACCGCGCCGACTGGCCCGGCTTTCTCGCCATGCTCACCGACGACGTGATTCACGACGTGAACCAGGGTGGGCGCGAGGTCGGTCGCGCCGCGTTTTCCGCATTCATGGAGCGCATGAACCGCAGCTACGCCGAGCAGATCGCAGACATCCAGATCATGGTTGCGCCGGGCGGGGCGCGCGCGGCGGTGGAGTTCACCGTGTTCGGCAAGTACCTGAAAACCGACGAAGGGCTGCCGGAAGCGAAGGGCCAGACCTACAAGCTGCCGGGCGGTGCGTTCTTCGACATCCGCGACGGCAAGGTTGCGAGAGTGACCAACTACTACAACCTGCAGGACTGGTTGAAGCAGGTTGGCGCTTGATGCAAGAGCTGCGCATTGATCTGCTACGAGGGCAGCAGATTGAGTCACAACTCGAAGCGCTCGCCGCGCTGCGCATCGCGGTGTTCCGCGAATGGCCCTATCTGTATCAGGGCAGCGCCGACTACGAGAAGAAGTATCTCGATACCTACCTGCGCTGCCCGCGCAGTCTCGCAATCCTGGCCTGGGACGGAGCGCAGTGCATCGGCGCGTCCACCGTGCTGCCGCTGGCGGATGCGGAAGCGGCGGCGCAGGCGCCGTTCCGCGCTGCGGGCCACGACATCGAGCGCATTGACTACTTCGGCGAGTCGGTGATCCTGCGCAGCCATCGCGGGCGCGGACTGGGCGTGAAGTTCTTTGAACTGCGCGAGGCGCACGCGCGCGAGCAGAACCTGTCGGTCTGCGCGTTCTGCGCGGTGGAACGACCGGCCGATCATCCGGCGCGGCCGGCGGATTACGTGCCGAACGATGCGTTCTGGACCCGGCGCGGCTACGAGAAGCGGTGGGAGATACGCACGCAGTTCGACTGGCCGGATATCGGCGACGCGCAGTCCACGTCCAAGGCGATGAGCTTCTGGATGCGCAGTCTGTGAGCGCTTTCCTGGCCGCCGTTGCGCAGCACGCCGTCAGCCAGCCCGCGTCGTGGGCAGCGTTCGAGCAGGCGCTGACAGAGTCGGTGCAGGACGCGGCAGATCGCGGCGCGAAGCTGCTGGTATTCCCGGAGTACGCGGCGATGGTGCTTGCTGCGCTCTTCGGCGAGCCCACTCAGGCCGACCTGCAAGGCCAGCTGGGCGCCATGCAGACGCTGCGCGAGCGCTATGTGGAGCTGCATCGGCAGCTCGCGCGGCGCTTTGACGTTCATGTGCTCGCCGGCAGCTTTCCGTGGCAGCTTGACGACGGGCGTTTCGTGAACCGCGCCTGGCTGTGCGCGCCGTCCGGCGCGGCGGCATTCCAGGACAAGCAGATCATGACGCGCTTCGAGCGCGAGCAGTGGGGCATCGCCGCGGGCGAACCGCTCAAGGTGTTCCGCACGGCGCTCGGCTGCATCGGTATCGCGATCTGCTACGACTCGGAGTTCCCGCTGCTGGTGCGCGCGCAGTTCGAGGCCGGTGCAGAGCTGCTGCTGGTGCCGTCGTGTACGGACGCGCTCGCCGGTTATCACCGCGTGAAAGTCGCAGCACAGGCGCGCGCGCTGGAATCACAATGCCATGTGCTTTTGTCGCCGCTGGTAGGCGAAGCATCGTGGTCGCCCGCCATTGATGTGAACGTGGGTGCGGCCGGGGTGTACGGTCCGCCGGATCGGGGATTCCCGGATGACGGCGTGATCGCGCAGGGCGTGATCGGCGAGTCGGGCTGGGTCTACGCGCAGATCGATCCGGCGGCGACGCACGAGGTGCGTCGCAACGGGCAGGTGCTGAACTTCAATCACTGGCCCGAGCAGCATTCGTCTGCGCGGGTGGTCATCGAAACCATCTGAGAGAACAGGAGAGACACCATGGACGTACGCGCCGCAATCGCACTGGAAGCCGGCAAGCCGCTGGTGGTGGACACCGTGCAACTCGACGGCCCCAAGGCTGGCGAGGTGCTGGTGGAGATCAAGGCCACCGGCCTGTGCCACACCGACAAGTACACGCTCTCGGGCGCGGACCCCGAAGGCATCTTTCCGAGCATTCTCGGGCACGAGGGCGCGGGCATCGTGGTGGATGTCGGGCCGGGCGTGACGACCTTGAAGAAGGGCGATCACGTGATCCCGCTCTACACGCCCGAATGCCGGCAGTGCAAAAGCTGCACGAGCCACAAGACCAATCTCTGCACCGCGATCCGCGCCACGCAGGGCAAGGGCCTGATGCCGGACGGCACCAGTCGCTTCTCCTACAAGGGCAAGCCGGTGATGCACTACATGGGCTGCAGCACGTTCGCGAATTACACCGTCATGCCCGAGATCGCGCTGGCCAAGGTTCGTGAAGACGCCCCGTTCGACAAGATCTGCTACATCGGCTGCGGCGTGACGACCGGCATCGGCGCGGTGCTGTTCACGGCCAAGGTCGAGGCGGGCGCGAACGTCGTCGTGTTCGGACTCGGCGGCATCGGCCTCAACGTGATCCAGGGCGCCAAGATGGTCGGCGCCAACATGATCGTCGGCATCGACACCAATCCCGCGCGCGAACAGATGGCACGCGAGTTCGGCATGACCCACTTTGTGAATCCGAAGGACATCCAGGGTGATCTGGTTGCGCACATCGTCGAGCTGACTGGCGGCGGTGCCGACTACAGCTTCGAGTGTGTCGGCAACACCACGCTCATGCGCCAGGCGCTGGAGTGCTGCCATCGCGGCTGGGGCGTGAGCACCATCATTGGCGTGGCCGCCGCGGGTCAGGAGATCAGCACGCGGCCGTTCCAGCTGGTCACCGGCCGGCGCTGGCAGGGCACCGCCTTCGGTGGCGCGCGGGGGCGCACGCCGGTGCCGCAGATAGTGGACTGGTACATGGACAAGAAGATCGAGATCGACTCGCTGATCACGCACGTGATGCCGCTGGAACAGATCAATCACGGCTTCGACCTGATGACGCGCGGCGAGTCGATTCGCGGGGTCGTGGTGTTCTAGGCAGCCACGGCTACCTGCCAATGTGCCCAAGCCGGCTTCCTCGGAAGCCGGCTTTTTTGCGCCAGTGTCATCAGTAGGTTCCGCGGGCAAGCCCGATGCACGCGAGGGTACGTCCTAGGTTGTGGGGGATGGGGACGAATTCCATAGTCCTCGCACGTCTCAAGACTCCCTGCTGGCTACGAACGGCGCATCCATGACCCGAGGCGGAATCCATGTCCATGCTGATCAGTATCGATAACGGCGGTACGCTGACCGACGCCTGCGTGATTTACGGCGCCAAGGTGTTCCGGGCCAAGACTCTGACCACGCCGCACGATCTCACGCAGTGCTTCGTACAGGTTCTCAAGGAAGCCTCGAAGCGCGTCTTCGGTGAAGAAAGACTGGCGGCCTTGCTGGAAGAGGTGGACTACATCCGCTACTCAAGCACGCAGGGCACGAACGCCGTGGTGCAGCGCAAGGGGCCTCGTCTGGGCCTGATCCTGCGCAAGGATCAGGATCCGCGATCACTTGCGCGCAATGACGATGAACGCGATTTGTTTGCCGCGACCGTGGGGAGTCGCGTTGCACACGTCGATCCGATGGCCTCGGAGGAGGCGTTCGAATCGCACCTGACCACGGTGATCAACGAGCTGATGGCCGCTGGTGCCAACCGCATCGTGGTCAGCCTGGGCGGCAAGACGCTCGCCGCGGATGAGTCAAAGGTTAAACGCATTGCGCTGCAGACGTGCCCGCGTCTCCTCCTGGGTGCAGGACCTAGTCGCACTTGGAGCAGTCTGCTTAAGGATCTGTTGGAGCCCATCGCTTACTCCCAGGTCAAGAATCACGGTCGCGCCAAGGTCGGCCCGGACGGCAACACCTGGACCGACGGCGACACCAGCAAGCCCTGGATCGGCGGCGTGCCGTTCATGATGGAACTGATCCCCGAGGCCATCGTGTTCTCCGCCGAGCCCACCGGCTACCCGCGCGCCCCCGTGGGCCGCAAGGAAGTCTATGTGGACGCGCGCAACATGATGCTCCCGTCGCAGGTCACGTATGACCGTCGTGGCGCGATCTGGAAGCAGTTCGAACCCGGCTTCGGTCAGTACAAGAACGACAAGGCCGCGGTGAACGATGCCAAGGGCAGGCCGGACTGGAGCTGGATCTACTGCCACACGCACGACATCCAGTCGGGCCGCATGACCCGCTTCCGTCATGAGAAGTCAGTGACTGCGGGCTCCAAGAGCAAGTACGCCACCGAAGGCGAGGACGTGTACACCAAGTTCCTCACCACCTCGGCCATGGCGCGTCTGGGCACCTAAAGTCCAAGCGGTCAAGTGGTGTGTGGCAAGCGCCCGGCCTCATGGCCGGGCGTATTTTTGGCCGCCCGCTTGACCGGGCCTTGCAGCCAGCGCGGCCGCTTGACGCGGTGAACTAGAATTCGCAGCGCTGGCCAACCCGCCAAAAGCCCGGTCCAATTCCATGCGCTGTCACAGGTTTTACCTCCGATGAGTTCGATCACCTGGCTCGGAGCTGTCCTTGCACGGCGTTGCCGGACTGAACCCGAGCAGCGTGCGCGCTACGAAACCCCAGAGCGCGGCACGCCGGGCCACACACCAGCCGTCGTTCTGCCAGAAACCGAGGCTGAACTTGGCGAGGCCCTGAGCCTGGCCAATCGGCATGGGCTGCATTACGTCATCAGCAGTGGGCGCACCGGTCTGGTTGAAGCACAGCGTCCGCAGGGCGAGATCGTGCTGAGCCTGGAGCGACTGCAAAGAGTGCGCTCGTTTCACCTGGCCGATGGTCGCGCATGGATGCCCGACGCACTCGGCAGCCTGGATGCGGTTCGCGATCAGCTATTCGCCTGGTGGACCGAACTCGACCGACCTTCGCTGGAAGACTCGACGGTCGTGGTCGAAGCAGGCTTGGCGGTGGACGCCCTCAACGAGGTGCTGGCTCCGCTTGGGCGCATGTTTCCGATGGAAATGGGATCCACCGCAAGCGCCAGCCTGGGGGCCTGCGTCGCCAACGCTTCGGCCGGTGCCAATGCTGTGTGCTACGGCACTGCGGCGCATATGGCCGTAGCCGCCTGGGGTTTCTGGGGCAACGGTGAGGCGGCTGGACCGAGTAAGGCCGAACCCTGGAGCCGCCCTGAAGCAGAAGCGCTGGCCATCGATTCCACGCGACTGCCCGCGAACTGGGGCTTGATCGGATCGCAGGGCGTATTCGGAGTCATCACCCGATTGGCGTTACGGACGCAGCCTATTCCGCAGGCGCGCGAGGCGGTTTTGCTCGCCGTCGCGGACATGCCGCGGGCCATGCAGATTTTTGCGCAGGCGCGCGAGGTGTTTGGGTCGCGCGTGGAGGAGTTCGAATTTCTTTCTCGCAGCGCGGTGGAGGTAGTGCTGCGGCACAAGGCGGCCGATGTGCGTCTGCCCTTCGCCGAGATGCCAGACACCGCCTACCTGGTGCTGCTGCAGGTCAAGTCCGATCAGCCTGACGACGAGCTTGCACAGGCTCTCTACGCCTTCTGCTCTGAGTGGGCGCGCATTCCCGACGCCTATATCGGCTACGGACCGCTGCCGGCGCTCAAGAAGATCCGCCATTCGGTAACCGAGGCGAGCAACCTGGAAATGCGCGCGCTCGGCGGCGGGCGTTTGTCTTTCGATACGGCGACGCCGGTCGCACGCTTCGGCACTTATCTGGACCGCCTCGCGCGCGAACTTCGGGCCGTTCGCCCAGATGTGCAGCTGATCGATTTTGGTCATGCCGGTGTTGGTGGCGCGCATCTACATCTGCTTGGTAGCGCGTCTTGTCCGGTGTCGGCTGACGCCGCAGTGCTGACGCAACTGGTGTTTGACGTGACCCAGGATTGCGGTGGCACGTTCAGCGCCGAGCATGGCGTGGGCGCGAAATGGGCAGATGAATTCTTGCGGCGCACGCCGCGCGCGCGCTTGGACGAGCTGGCCGCGCGCAAGCGTCGCTACGATCCTGGCCTGGTCTTGCAGCCGCGCAGCTTCGGCTTCGACAAGCTGCTCGCTTGAGCGCCTTCCTCCTGCTGATCACCTGCCCATTTCTGGGCTGGGTGTTTGCAAGCCGCGGCTGGATGCCGGCAGGCGCGCATGCCGCGATTCACGCGTGGCTGCTGCGCATCGCTTTTCCCGCGCTGGTACTCGAACAGATTCCGCGGCTCAGCTGGGAGCCGGCGCTGTTGTTCGCAGCGGCTGCGCCGTGGGTGGTGGTGATTGGCGCCGCCTTGTTCATCCCGATGATGGGTCGGGTGCTGGGCTGGAGCCGTGGCAGCATCGGCGCGCTGGTACTGACCTGCGGTCTGGGCAATACGGCATTCGTCGGCCTGCCCATGATCCAGGCGCTCGCAGGGCCCGAGGCACTGGGGCCGGCCTTGATCGCCGATCAGCTCGGCAGCTTCGTGGCGCTGTCCACTGTGGGCGTGGTGCTGGCCTCGATGTTTGCCGGAGATCGCGTTGAGCCTCGCGAGCTGCTGCTGCGCATTGCCCGTTTCCCACCCATCATCGCGATGGTGGTGGCCTTGTTCGTACGCCAGCTCGGCGGCTGGCCCGAGCCGGTAGAGGCGGTCTTGCATCGCCTGGGCGACACACTGACCCCACTGGCCCTGTTCTCCGTGGGACTGGTGTTTCAGTTCAGCGCCTTGCGTGGACGTGGGCAGCTGGTTGCCATCGGCTTGGCCTGGAAGCTGATGCTGGCACCGCTGGCCGTGGTGATGTTCGGCTGGGCCGGAAGCGTCGGGGGTATGCCGCTGATGGCGGGTGTGTTGCAGGCCGCCCAGGGCCCGATGATCACCGCTGGCATCCTGGCGCAGGAACATCGTCTGGACCCGGAGTTGGTGAGCCTCGTGGTCGGGCTGGGCATTTTGCTGTCATTTTTTAGCGCGCCGCTGTGGTTTCTGTTGCTGCGCTGATCGGTTAGGTTTGCATGGAGCGCTGTACGACCGAGATCAAGCAATGACCCGATTCCTGAGCCTGCTGCCCCTGTTCCTGCTGACGGCCTGCGCCGGCCTTCAGCCCGCACCGCCGCCGCCGCCGCCCGCCTCGGAGTTCATCGTGCCGGAAGGCACGGAATTCGTATCCGACCTGTTCGGGTATTCGCAGGCAGTGCGCACTGGGCCGTGGATCACGGTCTCCGCGCAACCCGGGTTCGACATCGCCAAGCGCGGATTTCCTGAGG
>JBQTJH010000067.1:0-10990 GCA_052387335.1 Panacagrimonas sp.
CTCCTCATGTACTTCAAGTACACCTCGTCGCTCCTTCCTTGCGCTGCGCAAAAGCGACCTCCGCCGCAGCGATCATTCATATGTCAACAGACCCTAGGCTGAGGCCGGAGACCGCGCATGATCTCGGTGCTGTTCCCCGCATGGCTGGTAGGCGTGGGCACCTTCTTGCTCATGCTGGTGGTGCTGCTGTTCTGGGGTGGGCTGATTCTACTGCCGGTGATGGTGCTGAAAATCCTGCTGCCGATTCCGACGCTGCAAGGACCCTTGTCGCAGTTGATGGTGAGCATTGCCAGCCAGTGGGTGGCGTCCAATCAACTGGTGTTTCGCGTCATGCACGCGCCGGCCTGGCAACTCGACTACAACGCGCAACTCGACCCGCGCAAAAGTTATCTGCTGATCAGCAATCACCAGAGCTGGGCCGACATCCTGATCCTGTTCGACCTGTTTCATGGGCGCACCCCCTTCCTGCGCTTCTTCCTCAAGCAGGAGCTGATCTGGGTGCCGCTGGTGGGCGTGATCTGCTGGGCGCTGGACATGCCGTTCATGAAGCGTCATTCGCGTGCGGCCATCGCCGCCAATCCGGCGCTGCGTAATGAAGACCTCGCCACCACGCGGCGCTTCTGCGAGAAGTACCGAGGTCGGCCGATCACGGTGGTGAATTTCCTCGAAGGCACGCGATTCAGCGAGGCCAAGCGCGAAGCCATGCGCTCGCCGTTCCGGCACCTG
Source organism: Panacagrimonas sp. (assembly GCA_052387335.1). Taxonomy (GTDB): domain Bacteria; phylum Pseudomonadota; class Gammaproteobacteria; order Nevskiales; family Nevskiaceae; genus Panacagrimonas. The sequence continues at coordinate 727 of JBQTJH010000067.1, forward strand.
CTGCGGCCGAAGTCAGCCGGCCTGTCGTTCACGCTCAACGCCATGGGCGAACAGTTCGGCGGCATCGTTGACGTGACGCTTGCGTATCAGCCGAGCCAGAAACGTTTGCTATGGAGCTGGTTGTGCGGCGAGCATAGCGGTATGCGTATCCATGTGGACACTGCCCCGATTCCGCAGGACCTGCTGCGCGGCGATTACGAATCCGACAGCGAATTCCGCGCGCGCTTCCAGGCCTGGGTGAACGGTATCTGGGCGCGCAAGGACGCGCGCTTGGACCGCATGCATAGCGGCACCAGTCAGACGCATACCAATCCGAGCCTCACGTAAGGCCATCAAGAAAAAGGGAGAGGCAGGATGTTGATGGGGCTCAATCGCTACCAATGGACCGTGCTGTTCGCGGCCTGGCTGGGCTGGGGTTTCGACGTATTCGACGGCCTGCTGTTCAACTACGTGGCGCCCAATTGCGTGCCGACCCTGCTCGGCCTGGAGATCGGCTCTCCGGAAGCCAAGCAGGCCACGCTCTACTGGACCGGTCTGCTTACCGCGGTGCTACTACTGGGCTGGGCAGTGGGCGGCGTGGCCTTCGGCTGGGTATGTGATCGCATCGGCCGCAAGCGCACCCTGCTGCTGACCATGCTGATGTATTCGCTGGGCACGTTTGCCTGCGCTTTTGCGACCAGCATCGAGATGCTGCTGGTGTTCCGCATCATCACCGCGCTGGGCATCGGCGGCGAATGGGCCGCAGGCGCGGCGATGGTTGCCGAAGTGGTACCGGAAGAAAAACGCGTCGAAGCCGGTGCGCTGCTCTACACCGCTGCGCCCATGGGCCTTTTCCTGGCTACGTTCGTGAACCTGCAAGTCGCCGGAAAGTGGTTTCCGGACAGTCCGGAAGTTTCGTGGCGCTATGTGTTCCTGTTTGGTCTGATCCCGGCATTTGTCGCATTTCTAGTGCGTCTGTTCGTCAAGGAACCGGAGCGCTGGCAGAAGGTGGCGGCCAATACGGCGCCACCGCGGCTGGCAGAACTGTTTGGTCCGGCCTATCGATTGGCGACGATCTCCGGCCTGCTCATGGCCATCGTCTGTCTGCTCATGTGGTGGAGCAACAACGCCTTCATTCCGCTGATCTCTACCGGTCTGGCGCAGACCGCGGCGGCCGATTTGGGGCTGGATCGCAGCGCAACGCTCGCGCTGGTGGAAAGCTGGAAGGCCACGGCCACCAACTATTTCAACCTGGGTGGACTGGTGGGCACCTTGCTCACCATCCCGGCGGCCAAGCTGCTGGGTCGTCGGCCGATGTTTGCGATCTACTTCATCGGCTCGGCGCTGGCAGTGTTCGCCACCTACGGCCTGGATCTGGAACCGCAGACGCGTCTGGCGATGTACTTCTTCATCGGCGTCACCGTGTTCGGCATCTTCGGCAGCTTCACCTACTATCTGCCGGAGTTGTTCCCCACGCGCCTGCGCGGCACCGGCAGTGGCTTCTGCTACAACTTCGGCCGCATCTTCGCCGCCGGCGGTCCGTTCCTGGTCGGCTACATCGCCAGCCAGGGCCTGAACGCATTCCAAACCGCCATGGCGGTGCTGCTCTACGTCGGCTTCGTGCCGCTGGCCGGCCTGCTGCTGATGCCCTGGGTGGTGGAGACGCGAGGCCGCGCGCTGGCGGATTGATTCAAGCGACGCGTCACGCAGCCCGCGCCAGCGGCAGCAGGGCGCTGTGTGCAAGGAAATCGGTGATGTGGGTGACGGTGGCGCCGTCGGTCAACACCCGCCAGTGCCCCAGGCCGCGCGTCGCGTGAACACGCGCGTCGGGCAGACTCCGTGCAAGCCTGAGGGCGTGCGCAAAATCGACCATGTGGTCGTCCTGGTCGTGCACGATCAGACGCGGCGGCCGCGCTTCAGACGCGCTTGCCGGGCAGGCTGTAGCTGCCCGTGGCATGCGCCACCAACTCTAAAGAATCACCACAACGCAGCTTGACCTCCATCACCGCCAGCTTGCGCCCCAGCTTGAGCAGGCTGGCCTCAGCGTGGACGTCGGCCGCCACGCCTTTGCTCAGAAAATTGAGATTCAGACTCGATGTCACCGCCATCAGCTCAGGTCCGACGTGTGACAGCACCAGCGCATACATCGCCAGATCTGCGGTGGTGAACAGCGCCGGTCCCGACACCGTGCCGCCGGGTCGCAGCATCCAACTCTTGAATGGCATGCGCACACGCGCAGATCCCGGACGCAATTCGTCGACGTGGAAGAACGGCGTGTCGGACTGGAACCCCAAGCAGATCAGCCGCTGCACCTCGTCCGCCTGCAAGACCAGTTTCAAATCCATCCGAATCCTCTGAGCGAGTCGAACACCAATTTCAGCGACAGTAGCAGCAGCACCAGTTTGAACACGAGTGCGAAACGCTCGGCGCTGATCCGCGCATTGAAATATTTTCCGGTCCAGGTTCCGGCAATCACCGCCAAGCACAAGGGGATCAGTAGCTGCGGTCGCGCGAACGCGCTGTAGCCGACAAACCCATAGGCCAGCACGCGCAGACCATGTCCCAGCACCTGCGTCATCGCCAAAGTGGCAATGGTGGTTTCCTTGGTCCACTCCGGCCGCAGAAACAGACGCCCCACGAACAAGCCTGTCGCGCCCACGAACATGCCCAAACCGCCGTTGAGCGCACCAGCGAGAACAAATGAGGTCCGCGGTGGCAGCGGCGCCGCGTTATCGGCGCTTGGAATCAGCGAGGCGAGAATCAGTCCGGCCAGAATCAGCCGCACCAGATTCACGTCCGCCAGCTCGGCAAAGGGTGCGATGAGTATGGTGGCCGGCACCAAGGCCAGTGCAAACCATGCGGTCGCACGCCAGTGCACATGACGCACATAGGCCAGAGTGCGAGAGCTATTGGATACAAACTGCACTGCAGCGAACAGCGGTACCGCTTCTATCGGGGTCAATCCCGCTGCGAAAAACACCCCGATCAGGATGGTGCCGCCACCCAGCCCGGTCACGCCGGATAACGCAGACGTCAGGAACGCAAACAGCGTCAGCGTGAGGACGAGCGAATCCAAGAGGCTAGCGGCTCGTGCGACCGGTCGCGCTCACAACACCAGCACCGTCGCCAGCAACAACATCAGACCCATGCCCGCGATGTCCGTGCCGGTAGTGAGAAAAATACTCGAAGCCACGGCTGGATCGGCGCCAAAGCGGCGCAAGGCCAGCGGGACCAGCACGCCGAACATGCCCGAGATCATGCACGCGCCAGTCATGGCCAGCAGAATCACCAAGCCCAGCATCACCGCGTCAGCCTGACCGCTGTCGCGCGCGGTCCACCACATGGCCAGAGCGGCAACGGTGCCCGTGAGTAGGCCGTTCATGCTGCCCAGCGCGACCTCTTTGCGCAGCAGCCTGGCAACAGAAAATTTATCCATATCGCCGAGCGTGATACCACGCAGGGTGATGGCCAGTGCCTGACAGCCGTTATTGCCGCTCTGTCCTGCGAGGATGGGCAGGAAGGCGGCTAGCGCCACGATCTGCGCGATGGTGCCCTCGAACACGCTGACCACGAAGCCGGCCAGAAACGCGGTGAGCAGGTTCACCTGCAGCCAGGGATGCCGCATGCGAAACGACGCCCAGATCCCGGTGTACAAGCGCTCTTGCTTGTCCACGCCGACCATCTGACCCGACTGTGCGCTGATTTCCACCGCCTGGCGTTCAAACAGGCGCCAGCCGCGCACCTGGCCGACGAGATGTTGCTCGCTGTCGACCACCGGATATACCGGATAGTGGCGCTTCAGCGCGGCCTTGATCGCGTCGCCCAACTCCATGTCCACAGCCAGCGCGAACGGATCGGGCAGCAGGATCTCGTTCAATGTATCGGTGGGTCCGGCCAGCAGCAGATCGCGAATCACCACCAGGCCCACCAGTCGCTCGTCCGGGTCGACGACATACAGATAGGTGATCTCCTCCGGCACAGCGTGAGCACGTAATAGTTCCACCGCCTGCTGCACGGTGGTCTGCGCCTGCACCAGCACAGGCGCAATTTCCATCATCTCGTGCACTGTTCCTGCGACGGCATCGGCCAGTTCATCCGCCGTCTGCTGTCGCAGTTCTGCCGGTAGATGCGCCTGAATCCGCTCCGCCGTGGCATACGGCAGTTCGGCCAGCACTTCGGCCACGCGTTCTGGCGGCAGACGGCTGAGCAGTTGCGCGGCATCCAGCGGCACACGGCCGCGCACCGCACGCAACAGGCGGGTCAATTCGGACGGATCGCTCATCGGACACACCCCTGCGTTCAATCCACGATGACTGCATCATCAGCTTGCGTCTGCCTGCCTGACAACCGGGACCGTCGCGGTGCGAGAATCGCTGCACGCCACGCAAGGACATGCCCGCATGCGTCTGTATGCAATGAGCGGCTCCGGCAACTGCTGGAAGCCGGCGAGTCTGATGGACCAGCTGGGGTTGGCCTATGACTGGGTCGAGATCGACATCCTCAACGGCGGCAGTCGCACGCCGGAGTTCCTGGCACGCAATGCCAACGGCAAGGTGCCGGTGCTGGAACTCGACGACGGTCGCTTGCTGGCGGAGTCCAACGCCATGCTGTGCTATCTGGCCGAGGGCAGCGCCCTGCTACCCGCCGAGCCCTACGCGCGAGCCAAGGTGCTGGAGTGGTTGTTCTTCGAGCAGTATTCGCACGAACCGTATATCGCGACGGTACGCTTCTGGATCCGCTTCCTGGGCAAACAAGACGCCTGGCGGGAACGTATCAACGAGGCAATGATCAAGGGCTACGCGGCGCTGGATGTGATGGAGCACCAGCTCGCACGCACCGCGTTCCTGGCCGGCGAGCACTACAGCATCGCGGACATCGCGCTCTACGCCTACACGCATGTTGCCGATGAGGGCGGCTACGAGCTGTCGCGCTATCCGGCCCTGCGCGCCTGGATGGCGCGGCTCGAATCAAGACCCGGATTCACGCCGATGCGCGGAACCGCGTGAGGTCGGCTCAGGATGGTTTCGACAGCGCGGCGAGCGCTGAACCGTGATGTTCCCAGTTCTGGCCATCGAAATCCTCGTACTCGATACGCTCGATAGAGCTCTGATCCACGCAGCGCAGATTGATCGAAAAGCCATCAGGGTTGGAACGCGGGACGTAGAAGCTCTTGATACCGCAAGTAGAGCAGAACAGATGTTGCGCCACGCCCGTATTGAATCGGTAGCCGGTCAAGGCTTCAGGTGCGGTCAGCAGCTTGAAATCCCTGCCCGGCACGATCAGATGTTCGAAGCCGGTCATGGCACAGATCGAGCAGTTGCAGCGTTGCACGTGCAGCCGCGCAGGCGCCTTGAACTCGAACCGCACGGCGCCACAGTGACACCCGCCTCGATGCAGGATTTTCTGCGTTCGGAGCATCTGACTTATTGAGATAGTTAATTGTCTGTAACTACAAAAGACAATAGAATGTAACAACAATGCCGCCCTTCCGTGGCAGGATTCTCCAGCATGCACCTGTCCTTCACCAAGATGCACGGGACCGGCAACGATTTCGTTGTCATTGACGCGACGCGCGCGCGATTCCAGGCCACGCCCAAGCTGCTGCGCACACTCACCGACCGTCGCTTCGGGGTCGGCTGCGATCAGGTGTTGGTGGTGGAAGCGCCGTCGTCGCCCGACGTGGATTTCGACTACCGCATCTTCAACGCCGACGGCTCCGAGGTCGGGCAATGCGGCAACGGCTCACGCTGTCTGGCGCGCTTCGTGGCCGAGCAGGGCCTTTCCGACAAGCCTCGTCTGCGTGTGCGAACCCGCACGTCCACCCTCGAACTGCAATGCCTCGACGATGGCCAGGTCACGGTCAATATGGGCGCGCCGCGCTTCGAACCGCGCGACATCCCCTTGCTAGCGCCCGAACGACGCGCGCGCTACGCGCTGGATGTAGACGGTCAGCACCTCGAATTCGGCGCGGTCAGCATGGGCAATCCGCATCTGGTGATGGAAGTGCCGGATGTGGACAGCGCGCCGGTCGGCACACTCGGCCCGCAGCTGGAGCCGCACGCCAATTTTCCGGAACGGGTCAATGTTGGCTTTCTGCAGATCGTGTCGCGCACCCACGTGCGCTTGCGCGTGTTCGAGCGTGGCGCCGGCGAAACCCTGGCTTGCGGCAGCGGCGCCTGCGCCGCGGTCGTGGTAGGTCGCTTGTGGAACCAGCTGGACGCGCGCGTCACCGTCGACGTGCGCGGCGGGCAATTGCAGCTGGAGTGGCAGGGCGAAGGGCAGCCAGTGCTGATGACCGGTCCGGCGACAACCGTATTCAAGGGAGAACTCGAATGGCAGGAGTGAGGGGCGCAATGCTTCGGGACATCGCGGCATGAACGAATCAAGCGAAGCCGCCGTGGCAGCAGCCGCAGCGGCTCTGGACGAGAACGAGATCGCCGCGTACCTACGCGCGCATCCTGATTTTCTGCTGCGCTTCCCGGAGTTGCTGGAATCGCTGGAACTGCAGCACGCCGCTGGCTCGGCGGTATCGCTAATCGAGCGGCAGGTGGAGATTCTGCGTGGCCGCAGTCAGCGGCTGGAGGATCGTCTGAGCCAGTTGCTTGAAGTGGCGCGAGACAATGAGCATCGCGCCACCAGCGTGCATAAATTGGCGCGCAGCTTGATCCGTGCGCCGACTCTTGCCAGTGCGGTGCTCGGCTTGCAGACCAGCATGCGCGAGGACTTCGGGATTGACGAAGTGTTCGTCGGCATCCTGTCTCCTGCGCTCAAGCTGACCAATATCGAGGGCTTGGCCAAGCTCGAACCCGATGGTCCGATTCCGCGGGCCTTCGACAATTTCTTTCGCACCAAACTCATCGAGTGCGGCCCGCTCGCGGCGACGCAAGCCAAGCTCCTGTTCCCACGCGCGAGTGAAGCACCGACGTCTGCCGCCGTGGTACCGCTGGAAAAGGAGCGCAGTCTCGGCATGCTGGTGCTCGCGTCACGCGACGAAAATCGATTCCAGCCGCGCCAGGGGCGCGTTTTTCTGGAAATGACCGCAGAACTCGTCGCCGCGGCAATACGCGCGAAGATCGCGTGACCGCATCTGCGTCGGACGAGGCACCGGAAATCCTGATCGCGATCACGCGCTTTCTGGATCACCTTCGCTTCGAGCGACGCCTGTCGCCAACGACGCTTGCGGGCAGGTCACGTGACTTGGCCGCGTTCCACAGCTGGTGCGACACCGTACAGATTCACGCCCTGACGCGTATCGATGTGCAAGCCGTGCGCAGCTATGCCGCGCGCATGCGACGCGACGGTCGCGCAGCGCCGACACTGGAGCGTCACCTGTCCAGTCTGCGTGCGTGGTTCGCGTTCTGAATCGAGCAGAGCTGGTTCACACACAACCCGGCCGCTGAAGTGCGCGCACCGCGTACGGCTCGCGCCCTGCCTAAAACCCTGACGCGGGAACGGGCACGTAGCGCAGTGGAAGCACCTGGCGAACATCAGGGGGTGATCGCCGTCAGAGATCGCGCCATGCTGGAGCTGCTTTATTCCTCTGGATTGCGCCGAGCGGAGTGACTCGGGCTCACACGCAGCGATTTTTCCGAAGACTGGTCCGAGGTCCGCGTGTTGGGCAAGGGTGGCAAACAACGGCAGGTGCCGGTCGGCACGCCTGCGCGTCAGGCGCTTGCGCAGTGGATGCGCGAACGTACCCACCTGGCCACTGAGGGCGAGCCCGCGCTGTTCGTGGGACACCACGGCAAACGCTGGTCAGCCAGCGCGCGCTATCGCAACGGCTGCACCACTGGGCATTGAGCGCCGGCCTGGACACGCACCTGCGCCCGCATCGCCTGCGTCATTGTTTTGCCACGCATCTGCTGGAAGAGAGTGCAGATCTACGCGCAGTGCAGGAATTACTGGGACATGCACCTCTATCGACGACACAGATTTACGCCCACGTCGACTTTCAGCGTTTGTCGAAGATTTGCGACTCAGCGCATCCACGTGCGCGCCGCTCCATCCCTCGTTCGGCACCTGAAAAGTAAGGTTTTTGCTGCGCCGCCGTACGGTTTGACGCGATTTTGCACTTGTGCAGTGCGCAAAAAGCTGCATAATTTTGAGCGGTCCGCGCTCGCAGTATGTTTATTGCGCGGCGCATACCTACATTCACACTTGGGAGTTCACCGATGCGTAACGTTTTCCTGGCCATGGGCCTTGCGTCTGTTCTGGTCCTCGCTGCCTGCGGCAAGAAGGAAGAAGCTGCCCCCGCCGCCGAGGCCACGCCGGCTGAAGCCGCGCCGGCAATGGAAGAGGCTGCGCCGGCTGCTGAAGCCGCTCCGGCAATGGAAGAGGCCGCCCCCGCTGCCGAGGCCGCCCCGGCCGAAGCTGCGCCGGCTGAAGCCGCTCCCGCTCAGTAAGACGCTTCAAGTTGGACCAAAGGCCCCGCTTGCGGGGCCTTTTTTTGTGGGCGTTGATCCGCGCGGAGACGGCAAAAGAAAAGGGGCGGATCGTTGTCGATCCGCCCCAACACAACACCCCGGGGAGGTTGAGGCCGCGCGGCGGTTGAACCACCGCGCGGCCAAAAGACGCATTACATGTTGTAGGCTTTCTCGCCGTGCTCGGCCAGATCCAGACCTTCGGATTCCTGCTCCTCGGTCGGACGCAGACCGATGGTGTATTTCAGAGCCAGTAGCGCCACCGTCGACACCACCGCGCTCCACACCACCGCAATACCAACCGCCTTGGCCTGAATCAGAATCTGCGCGGAGGAGTAGCCCACTTCCAAGGTGAACCAGTCGGCGTAGACGCCCACGCCGCCCTTGGCAGGATCCACGAACACGCCGGTCAGGATGGCGCCGATGATGCCGCCCACTGCGTGCACGCCGAACACATCGAGCGCGTCGTCATAGCCCAGCAAGCGCTTGAGGTAAGCGCAAGCCAGGAAGCAGCCGACGCCGGCGACCAGACCGATGATCAGCGCGCCGTTGATGCCGACGAAGCCGCAGGCCGGGGTGATGCCGACCAGACCCGCGATGCAGCCCGAGATGATGCCCAGCAGGCTCGGCTTGCCCTTGAAGATCCACTCAGCAAAGAACCAGGCCAGGCCCGCCATCGCGGTGGCGATCATGGTGTTGGCAAACGCCAGCACCGCGTAGCCGTTGGCTTCGAGGTTGGAGCCGGCGTTGAAGCCGAACCAGCCAAACCACAGCATCGCAGCACCGATTGCCGACATGGTCAGCGAGTGCGGCGGCATGGCGATCTTGCCGTAGCCCATGCGCTTGCCGACGATGATCGCGGCGACCAGACCGGCGATACCGGAGTTGATGTGCACCACCGTGCCGCCGGCGAAGTCCAGCGCGCCGAGCTGCCACAGATAACCCGCGGTGGCGTTCAACTCGCCCACGACTTCAGCCGAGGTGTACGCATCCGGACCCGCCCACCACCAGACCATGTGCGCCATCGGGATGTAGCTGAAGGTGAACCAGATCACCGTGAAAATCAGCACCGCCTTGAACTTCATACGCTCGGCGTAACCGCCCGCGATCAGCGCACAGGTGATGCACGCAAACGTGAGCTGGAAGATCGCGAACATGAGTTCCGGAATCACCACGCCCTTGCTGAACGTCGCGGTGGCGGTGAAGAAACCATTCGCGTCATACACCACGCCCTTGAGGAACATTTTGTCGAGTGTTCCAAAGAATGGCCCGGTGCCGCTGAAAGCCAGGCTGTAGCCGTACACCACCCACAGCACCGCGATCGTGCAAAAGATCGCGAAGGTCTGGGTGATGGTGGACGCCATGTTCTTCTGCCGCGCCATGCCGCCGTAGAACAGCGCGAGGCCGGGCAGCGACATGAACATCACCAGCGCCGTGGCGGTCATCAGCCAGGTCACGTTGCCCTCGTTGAAGGTCGGCGGCGTGGGCGCCGCGCCCTCTTCGGCCGGTGCCGCTTCTGCAGGCGCTGCTTCCGCGGGTGCCGCCACCGCCTCGGCGACGGCCTCAGCCGCTTCGGTCACTTCTGCGGTCACGTCGGTTTCCGCCGCCGCTGCCGCCTCGGCCTGTGCTGCGTTTCCGCTCTGCGCCCAGACCGGCGCTGCAAGACCGCAACTCGCGGCCAGCAGCAATGCCATTGTCACTTTACGAATCATTTCTTTCTCCGTTGAATCAGTTCTATCCCTGAGACGCGATCCGCCGCCGTACTGAACGGCCTCACAGATACGCGCTGTGCGGTGCCCGCAGCTGGCTGCAAATCAGAGGGCGTCCTTGCCGGTCTCGCCGGTGCGGATGCGGATGGCCTGATA
>JBQTJH010000068.1:0-2673 GCA_052387335.1 Panacagrimonas sp.
GACTATGAGCTGTGTGTATGCCTGCCGCCCGCCGCGCTGACTGCAGCGAAGCAGGTGATCGATCTGCCGCTGACGGTGATAGGTCGGGTCGAAGCGCAGCCCGGAATAAGATTCGTCGACGCCTCAGGCGCTACCATTACGACCCCTCTACACGGCTTCCGCCACTTCGAGTGACTGCCTCCAAGACTGCAATGCCGCGCCCTCCGGCACGGCTGGTGATGACCACGCCCGAACACCTGCTGGCATTCGGCTTCGGCGCCGGCTTGGCGCCCGTGGCGCCCGGCACCGTCGGCACTCTGGTCGGCATTCCGTTCTTTCTCGGTCTGGGCTGGCTACCGCTGACGGCGTATTGGGTGGCTGTGGGCGTTCTGTTCCTGTTTGGGTGCTGGGTCTGCGGCGCCAGCGCACGCCTGCTGCAGGTGCACGACTACCCGGGTTTCGTGTTCGACGAAATCGTCGGGTTCCTGATCACCTGCGTTGCCCTGATGCCCGGCCTGGGCGGGCCGGACTGGCATCCGGCGCTGGGTCTGCTCGCGGCCTTCGTGTTGTTCCGGCTGTTTGATGTGCTCAAGCCCTGGCCCATCAGCGTGCTGGACCGACATGTGCACGGAGGGCTGGGAATCATGCTGGATGACGCCGTTGCGGGAATCGCCGCGGCGGCGGCCTTGTGGGGTTTGGGACAGGTGATCTGAGGAAACTGGAATGGAAGACCTGCAGAAATTGCTGGATAACAACCGCCAATGGGCACAGTCCATGGTGGAGAGGGACCCGGACTTTTTCCGGCGTCTGGAGCGGCTGCAGCAGCCGCAATTCCTCTGGATAGGCTGCTCGGATTCGCGCGTGCCGGCCAACGAGATCCTCGGCATGTTGCCGGGCGAGGTGTTCGTACATCGCAATGTTGCCAATGTGGTGGCGCACTCGGATATCAACTGCCAGTCGGTGATCCAGTTCGCGGTGGACCGACTCAAAGTGCGACACATCATGGTGGTGGGGCACTACGGATGCGGCGGTGTTCACGCCGCGCTGGACCGCTCACGCTCCTCGGGTGTGGTCGACTACTGGCTCGGACACGTGCGCGACGTGCACAGCCTGCATCAACACCTGATCGACGCCGAACCGACCGAGCGTCGACGTGAATCCCTATTGGGCGAGCTCAACGTGCTGGAACAGAGCCTCAACGTCTGTTCGAGTGCCGCGGTGAAGGATGCCTGGGCGCGTGGCCAGGAATTGACCGTGCACGGCTGGATCTATCGCTTGGGTGATGGCCTGCTGCGGCATCTGGACTTTTCGGTGTCCGGACCCAGCGATCTGGCGAGTATTCGTACGCACAGCGTTGAGCTGATTCTGGCCGAACGCGCTCGTGTTTCGGCCCTGCTGCGCGGGGAATTGTCGAAAAAATCAACGTCTCCGGACGCTTGACCCGTTCGCAAAGCGCGGCATCCGGCCGTAAAATGTCGCGCTGCGGCATGAACCTCACCTGCCGTATCCATTGACCATCGAGGCTATTCCCCCAGATGCAGATCGAACGCGACGTAATGGAGTACGACGTCGTCATCGTCGGCGGCGGCCCTTCGGGCCTGGCCGCCGCGTGCCGACTCAAGCAGAAAGCCGCCGAAGCAGGCAAGGAAATCAGCGTCTGCCTGGTTGAAAAAGGTTCCGAGATCGGTGCGCACATCCTGTCCGGTGCCGTGTTTGAACCCCGCGCGCTCAACGAGCTGTTCCCGAACTGGAAATCCGACGGCGCGCCGTTGAATGTGCCAGTGACGCGCGACGAGGTGTACTTCTTCACCAGCCCGACCGCGGCGGTGAAGATGCCGAACCTGTTCGTGCCCGCACCGATGCACAACGAGGGCAACTACATCATCTCCCTCGGCAATCTGTGCCGCTGGTTGGGCCAGCAGGCAGAAAGCCTCGGCGTGGAGATCTACCCCGGCTTCGCGGCGCAGGAAATCATCATCGACGAGCAGAACGTCGTGCGCGGCGTGACCATCGGCGACATGGGCGTGGGCCACAACGGCCAGCCCAAGGAAGGCAGTTTCACCCCGGGCATGGAACTGCGCGCGAAGTACACGCTGTTCGCCGAAGGCTGCCGCGGGCATCTGGGCAAGCGCCTGCTCAAGCACTACAAGCTCGACGAGAAATCCGACCCGCAGCACTTCGGCATCGGCATCAAGGAGATCTGGACGGTCGATCCGTCCAGGCACGAACCCGGCAAGGTCGTGCACGGCGCGGGCTGGCCGCTGGATCTGATCGGAACGAGCGCGCTCGGCGGGTCGTTCATGTACCACTTCGAGAATAACCAGATCGCGGTCGGCATGATCGTGGACCTGTCGTATACCAATCCGCACCTGTCGCCGTTCGACGAATTTCAGCGCTTCAAACATCACCCGGTGATCGCCAAGACGCTCGAAGGCGGTACGCGCATCAGCTACGGCGCGCGCGCGCTGAATAAGGGCGCGCTCACGTCGATTCCCAAGATGGTGTTCCCCGGCGGCGCGCTGATCGGCTGCGATCTGGGCACCATGAACTATCTCAAGATCAAGGGCAGCCACACCGCCATGAAGAGCGGCATGCTCGCGGCCGAGGCCTGCGCCGAGGCGCTGTTTGCCGGTGCCGAGGGCGGCGACGAGCTCGCAGCCTACCCGGTGAAGTTCAAGGAAAGCTGGTTGTACG
>JBQTJH010000069.1:0-9117 GCA_052387335.1 Panacagrimonas sp.
GCCAGTTCGGGAATGCGCTCGCGCACGCTCTGCATCATGGTGTTGCCGGTGAGCATGAGCAGGGTGAACAGCACCGCGCCCATGATCGAGGTGACGATGAACCCGATGTCGCCCATCTGCTTGACGAAGGCCTGGTTGAAGGCCTTCTCGGTCTGGGTCTTGGTCGGGCTAGGTGACTTGGCGAACAGCGCGTCGATGCGCTGCGCCACCTCGGTGATCTGCGAGGCGTCGTCCACACGCGTGATGAACCAGCCCACCGTGCCCTTGCCGAACTGGCGCGCCTCGTCGAAGTAGTCGTGACGGATCAGCATCATTTCGTACTGGCCGCGCTCACTCGGATTCTGGGTGTCGAAGATGCCGACCAGATCGAACTCCCAGGCATTGCTGCGATCAGCCTTGGGCCAGATCGTGGCCTGGATCGGCACGCGTTCGCCCACTTTCCAGCCGAAGCGATCCGCCAAGGTCTTGGCCACGATCACGCCGGTCTTGGTGCTGCGCAGGGCTTCGCGCTGCGCCTCCGGCATGATGATTTCTGGATACAGCGCCAGGTAGGTTTCGACATCGGCCGGGAATTGCGCGAAGAAATTGCGCTCGGCCTGATACACGCCGCCGAACCAGGAGGCGTGAGTGGCCAGGCTCACGCCCTCCACGTTCTGCACCTGCTGATAGTACGAATAGGGCAGCACCTGGGTCAGTGAATACTTGCCCGTCGTCACCAGGCGATCCGCGCCCGACAATTCCACGCCGGCGTTGAACGCCTGATTGAACGCGGTAAGCAATCCGAACAGCAGGAAGGACACCACGATCGACAGGCCGGTATAGATGGTGCGCGGCTTGCGGCGCCACAACGCGGCCCAGAGCAGGGGCAGGTATTTCACGTGCCAAGGCTCACAGTTGCACGTGCTCCACCAGCTGCCCCTTGTCCAGATGCAGCTGATGCGTTGCGTAGTCGGCCGCCTTGGGATCGTGCGTGACCATGACGATGGTCTTGCCGTGTTCGCGATTCAGCTCCTGCAACAAGCCCAGGATTTCATCGGCGGTCTTGCGATCCAGATCGCCGGTGGGTTCATCGCAGACCAGCAAGGTCGGGTCTGCGACCAGGGCGCGTGCAATGGCGACGCGCTGCGCCTGACCGCCGGAGAGTTCGCTGGGCTTGTGACGCGCGCGATCCGCCAGCCCGACGATGGCCAGCGCCGCATCCACATGCCGGGCGCGCTGCGCGGCATTGAGATGCGTGAGTAGCAGAGGCAGCTCCACATTGCGCGCGGCGCTCAGCACCGGCAGCAGGTTGTAGAACTGGAACACGAAGCCGACATTGCGTGCGCGCCATGTGGCGAGGCTGCCGGAGCTGAGCGTTTCCAGCGCCTGTCCCGCCACTTTCACGCTGCCCTGGCTGCACCGATCCAGACCGCCGATCAAATTCAGCAGGGTGGTCTTGCCCGAACCGGAAGGCCCCATGAGCGCGAGGAAATCCCCTTCGGCGATGGACAGGCTCAGCTCTTGCAAGACTTCCACGCGCTGCTTGCCGCGCACGTAGTGCTTGGAGACTCGATCAAGTTCGATCAGCGGCCGCGTCATGGTCTATTTCTCTCCCAGGCTAATCCGCGCACCGTCCGCGAGTTGGTCGAGTGCGCTATTGGCCACGCGCTCGCCGCCCTGCAGGCCCTCGATCACGACGACGTCTTGGCCGCGCTGGTCGCCCAGTTTCACCACACGCCGCTCCACCGTCTCATCGCGCACCACAAACACCACGTCCTGGTCCTGCTGTCGCTGCACGGCGCTGGCCGCGATCAAGACCTGGGCCGCGGCCGCTGTGTCGGCGGCCGTGGTCTGCTCGACCGGCAGAAAGCTGACGCGCGCGCCCATGTCTGGAATCACGCGCGGGTCTTTGATCGACAGGCCTATGCGTACCTTGACCGTTGCCTTGCTGCGATCCGCAGTGGGAATCACCGCGATCACGGTCGAGGGAATCTTCCAGTCGGGATAGGCATTGAGCGTGGTTTCAGCACGCTGGCCGTCCTGCACGCGGTTGATGAAGTTCTCGTTGACGTCCACTTCCACTTCCAGCGAGTCCATGTCGACCAGCGTTCCGATGCCGGTGCGCGTGCCGGCGCCGCCAGCCGAAAGCGGCGAAATCATTTCGCCGGGCTGCGCGTTCTTCACCGTGATCACGCCGCTGAAGGGCGCGCGCACCACGGCGTCTTCCAACTGCTGCGCCTGCACGGCCACGCCGCGCTCGGCGACGGTGACATTGAGCTGGGTGCTGCGCAGGCGCGCGCGCTGGCTGTCGACCTCGGCCTGCGCGGTGTCGAGCGCGGCCTGACTCACCAGCTTGCGGTCGGCCAGCTCGCGCGCGCGGCGAAGCGTGCGTTCGGCTTCGGCCAGCTGTACCTGTACCTCGGTGAGCTGAGCGCGGGCGGCGTCGAGTTGCGAGCGCGATAGTTCCAGCTGGGTGCGGATATTGGTGTCATCGATGCGCGCCAGGACCTGACCGGCCTCGACTCGCGAGCCTTCTTCGATCATCAACTCCATCACCTTGCCGGTGAGCTTGGACGACACCGTGGCCTGGCGTCGGGCCACGACATAACCGGAGGCGTCGAGCACAGAGACCGAGGACGCACCCGGACCGCCGATGAGCCGCGCGGTGGTGGTCTGGATTGCAATCGGGGCGTCCGCCTTGAGCATCCACCAGGCGGCACCGATCAGTAGCGCGACGACCGGCACAAGGATCAGCCAGCGCGCTGTTCCAGTGGATTCGGGGCTCAGGGGTTCGCGTTCTATCTTCAGGCTGCGTAGCAGCGCCGACTTGTCATCCATGGAGCGTGTGAGGAAGTCCGGCGGAGTCAGATCCGCGACCCGACTAGCTTGGCAGCTTCCAGACGCCTTTCAAGCGCTGTCGAGACCTGTCTTCACACGCGGAAGGCGGGTTACGGCTTGCGTCTAAGCCGCCCTACGAAAAATCAGCGTCGTCCAGCAGCTCACCTTCTTCGACTTCCACATCGAAGCTGCGGTCAAACAGCAGCTCGGGATCAGCCACACGTAGGCCGTTCTCGCGCTCGCCGTCACAGCTCAGGGCCAGGGTGTAGCGACCCGGTGGCATGAAGCGCAGGCGGTAGCTGGCGGCGTTGTTGACGCCGGTTCGTTCTACCGGCGCGCTGGCGAAGGGTTCCACGCCCGCGCCGTCGCGCTCGTCCGGCGTGATGTCCTGACCCGCGAAGGCATACACGCTAGCGCCCACCAGGCAATCGGCACGGCTGATGAGACTATTGGCGACCAGGCCGGAAATCTCGGCGCCTTCGCCGTCCTGCACGGCGCGCAGCACCGGATCGAGCTGGTAGCGCGTCTGCGCCGTGTTGAGGCTCAGCGACAGGCGCAGATCCAGCACCAGGATCAGCGACACGCGGTCGTCCTCATCCAGGGAAAAACTCGCATCGGCGTAGGGCGGGTTGACCGGCAGATCGATCGGCAGGCGCAGGCTGCTGGCATTGCGCAGCACGAAACTGTCATCGCCCGCGGTCGCGCTGTCGTCCTCGGCCAGGATCAGGCGTGCGCCGGTGTAGCGGCCCTCGTCGATTTCGCTATTTGAAATCAGACTGAACAGCGTGTCGCTTTGAAAACTTAAGAGATCGGGATAGCCAGTGTCGTCGCGGGTCAGACGCAGGCCACTGCCATCGGCGCGGCGCAGTTCCACGCCGTCCACCGCCAGCTGCACGCGGTCGACCAGATCCAGACTGTCGGCGCCCAGATCGGCGTTGAACGAGGACTCGCAGGCGCCGAGCAGCAGGCTGAAGGCGAGTAGCGCGGTTCGACGGGAGGCGTTCACGCGCGGTCGCGTGCCGAGGCCGCGTGCGCCTGCAGGCCCTCGGCGTCGGCAATGCGCCCGGCGATCTCGGCCAGCATGCGCGCGCCTTCGGCGGTGCATTCAATCAGGCTGCTGCGCTTCTGGAATTCGTAGACGCCGAGCGGGTTGGAGAAACGCGCGGCGCGCGAGGTTGGCAACACGTGATTGGGTCCGGCGCAGTAGTCGCCAAAGGCCTCCGGCGTGTGACGACCCAGGAACACCGCGCCGGCGTGACGCACCTGCGCCAGAAGTTCACGTGGCTGCGCCACCGACAATTCCAGATGCTCGGGCGCAATGTGGTTGGACAACTGCACCGCGTGATCCAGCGAGCTCACCCGGATCAGCGCGCCGCGATTGCCGATAGAGGCCGTGACGATGTCGGCGCGCGGTAATTCCTTGACGCGCTCGCGCATGGCCTGCTCGACGCGATCAAGAAACACCGCGTCGGGGCTGATGAGGATGGATTGCGCGTCCTCGTCATGTTCGGCCTGACTGAACAGATCCATGGCAATCCAGCGCGGGTCGCTGTCACCGTCGGAAATCACCACGATTTCCGATGGCCCGGCGATGGAATCGATGCCGACCTGTCCGAACACCAGGCGCTTGGCCGCCGCCACATAGGCGTTGCCGGGGCCGACGATCTTGTCCACCGCCGGCACGCTGTGCGTGCCGTAGGCCAGCGCCGCCACGGCCTGCGCACCGCCGATGCGGAACACCCGATCCACGCCGGCCAGATGCGCCGCGCCGAGCACCGCGGCATTGGTTTCGCCGCTTGGCGTCGGCACCACCATGATGATCTCGCCCACGCCGGCGACCTTGGCCGGCACTGCGTTCATCAGCACCGAAGACGGATACGCCGCCTTGCCGCCCGGCACATAGATGCCGACCTTGTCCAAGGGTGTGATGCGCTGGCCGAGGGCATTGCCGAGGCTGTCCTTGAACTCGAAGGGCTTGAGCGCCTGGTGTTCGGCGTAGGCGCGAATGCGCTGATGGGCTTTTTCGAGCGCGCGCTTGAGGTCGATCGGCAGGCTGACCCAGGCCGCGGCCAGCTCGTCGCGGCTCAGTTCAAGTTGCGCCGGGGCGGTCCAGGCCGAGCGATCGAAGCGGTTGGTGTAGTCCAGCAGCGCCGCATCACCGCGCGTGCGCACGTCGGCGACGATGGCGGCGACCGCCGTCGTGACCTCCAGGTCCATTTCCGGCGCGCGGTCCAGCAGATGTGCGAGCCGGGCATCGAAGTCCGGCGTCGCCGCGTCCAGGCGCGGGATGATCACGGCAGTGTCTGCATGCGCGTCAGCAGGTCTCGCAGCGCGGCGTGCTTCATCTTCATCGAGGCCTTGTTCACCACCATGCGTGCGCTGACCTGGCCGATGATTTCCGTTTCCACCAGGCCATTGGCCTTGAGTGTGTTGCCGGTGGCGACCAGATCGACGATCAGATCGGCCAGCCCCACCAGCGGGGCGAGTTCCATGGAACCGTAGAGCTTGATGATCTCAACCTGCTCACCGCGCGCGGCAAAGTGACGGCGGGTGATCTCAGGATACTTGGTGGCCACGCGTATGCGTCGGCGTGAAGTCACCGGGCCGGGCTGAGCAAAGGGCGAGCCCTTGACCGCGGCGATGGACAAGCGGCACTTGGCGATACCCAGATCCAGCGGCTCGTACAGCGCCTCGCCGCCGTGTTCCATCAACACGTCTTTACCGACGATGCCCAGATCGGCAGCGCCGTGCTCGACATAAGTCGGCACATCCGCCGGACGGATGATGACCAGATGTACGCGCGGGTCCTGCGAAGGCACACGCAGCAGGCGGTCGATATCGCCGGCGGGCGCCAGTCCCAGCTTGTCCAGCAGGGGCAGGCTGTCTTCAAGAATGCGGCCCTTGGACAGGGCCAGCGTCAGGGACGTCATGGAGTGAAGCGACGGGAAAAGGGGGGCAATTCTAACCGGGGCTCAGCGCAACCGCTGCCACAGGAAGGTATAGGCCAGCGCGTCCATATAGGCTTTTTGCTGGTTGTTGGCGGCGCCACCATGTCCACCTTCGATGTTCTCGTAATACAGGGTGGGCTGGTTCAGGCCCATGAGTTTTGCCGCCATCTTGCGCGCGTGACCGGGATGCACGCGGTCGTCGCGGGTCGAGGTCATCAGCAAGGTCGGCGGGTAGCGACGATCCTCGAACAGATTCTGGTAGGGCGAATAGCGCTGGATATACGCCCAGTCCTCGGGCTGGTCGGGATTGCCGTATTCGCTCATCCAGCTCGCGCCGGCGAGCAGGCGGTGGTAGCGCTGCATATCCAGCAGCGGCACCTGGCACACCACGGCGCCAAACAGATCCGGCCGTTGCGTCATCGCCACACCGACCAGCAGGCCGCCGTTGCTGCCGCCCTGGATGCCGAGTTGCTCGGGCGAGGTGACGCGGCGCCGGATCAGATCCTCGGCCACGGCCAGAAAGTCGTCGTAGGCGCGCTGGCGGTTTTGCTTGATGGCGGACTGATGCCAGGCGGGGCCGAACTCGCCGCCACCGCGGATGTTGGCCAGCACGTAGACGCCGCCGCGTTCCAGCCAGGCGGCGCCGACCCCGGCGCGATAGCCCGGCGTCAGGGAAATTTCAAAGCCGCCGTAGCCGTAGAGCAGGGTCGGGTGACGCCCCGCCGCCGACAGGCCTTTGCGGCTGACCTGGAAGTAGGGCACGCGTGTGCCGTCGCGCGAGGTTGCGTATAGCTGCTGAATGTCCAAGCCGTCGGCGGCGAACTGCGGTGGCAGTTGCTTGAGCACGCTCAGCCCCGGACGGCCCAGCTCGCCGCCCATCAGGCGCGTCGGCTCAAGAAAATTTTCCGTGCTGATGAAGAACTGATCCGACTGCTCGCTGTTGAAGGGGCTGGATCGGGCTTCGCCGAACTCAGGCACGGCGACGTCCGCGCGCGTCCAGCGGCCCGCCGCATAGCGCAAGGTCTGCACCCGACCGCGTACCTGATCCAGCACATTCAGCAGCAGGCCGTTGCGCGTCTGTTGGAAGCTGTCCAGCGACCGCGTCGCCGTCGGCGCAAACAGCACCTGGAAATCACGCCCGCCCTCGATGAAGCGCACCAGCGGCATCGCGATCAGGCTGCCGGCGGCGAACTGTCTTCCCGTGATGTGCCAAGGGCTGCGCAGATGCAGCACCAGCTGGTCCTGCAGCAGGCTCAGCTCGGCGTCGCCCGGCACCGCGAGCTTGGCCAGATGCTGGCCGGCGCGCAGGTGGTATTCGTATTCAAAGAAGGTGATGGCGCGGCGGATCAATTCGCGCTGGCCGCGATCCGCGCGGTACACCGTCATATCCACCCCCACATCGCCGCGCTGCGCCTCGAACACGATGGGTGCGTCGGTCACCACCGTGCCCCGCTGCCATTGTTTGACGATGCGCGGATAGCCAGAAGTGGTGAGGCTGTCCGGGCCGACGTCGGTGGCGACCAGCACGCTGTCGATGTTGCGCCAAACCACGTCGTGCTTGGCTTCCACCAGACGAAAGCCGTCGGCGACGAAGGTCTTGAGGCCGGTGTCGTACTCGCGCAGCACATGCGCGTCGGCGCCGCCGCGCGATAGCTTGAGCAGGCAGCGGCGGTAATCCGGATACAGGCAGGTTGCACCCTTCCACACCCAGTTCTCGTTTTCGGCGGTGGCCAGTTTGTCCAGATCCAGCACGGTTTCCCAGGCCGGTGTGGGCTTGACGTATTCGGCCTCGGAGGTGCGCCGCCACAGACCGCGCGGATTGCGCTTGTCGCGCCAGAAGTTGTAGAGAAACGCACCCTGCTGCACCACTGCCGGGATGCGCGCTTCCGAGTCATAGATGGCTTGCAGCCGCTGATGCAGCGCGGGAAAGCCGATCATGCCTTCGAGCTGCTTCTGCGAGATCGCGTTCTGCGCGCGCACCCACTCCAGAGCCTTGTCGCCGTCAACGTCTTCCAGATACAGATAGGGGTCCACGCGATCCTGTGCCTGTGCGCCGACCATGGCGGCCATGCACGCGGCCAGACAAACGATTCTGAGTGTGTCCACGAAACCATCCTCAACCCAAAGCCTGAAGTTAGCGGTCGAGGCCACGCGGAGCAATGCGTCGCCGCGCGCTGTCATGCCGGTGTCGCCCAAGAACGGACAGGGCCGATGTCCTCGCGCCACAATGTGCCATGACCTACCGCGCGCAGATCGGCATCCGCAGCTATGACTTCGCCAGCCTGGCAGAGCTGTTGGCCAAGGCCTCGCCGCTGCGCTCGGGTGATCTGCTCGCCGGGGTTGCGGCGAGCAGCGGCGAAGAGCGTATCGCCGCGCAGATCGCGCTGTCCGATGTGCCGCTCAAGCGCTTTCTTGAAGAACTGCTGATCGCGCCTGAGCAGGATGAGGTCTCGCGGCTGATCTGTGATCGCCTCGACCCCGTGGCATTTGCGCCGGTGCGTGCGCTGCGTGTTGGCGAATTCCGCAACTGGCTGCTGTCGGACACGGTGGACGGCGCTGCGCTTGCGCAGCTCGCGCCCGGCTTGATGCCGGAGATGCTGGCGGCAGTGAGCAAGCTGATGCGCAATCAGGATTTGATTGTGGTAGCGCGCAAGGTTCGCGTTATCACGCGCTTTCGCAACACCCTGGGCGCCGCCGGCTGCCTGTCGGTGCGCCTGCAGCCGAATCATCCGACGGATGATGCGCGCGGCATCGCGGCGTCCATCCTCGACGGACTGCTGATGGGCTGCGGCGACGCCTGCATCGGCATCAATCCAGCGAGTGACGATGCTGCGACTCTTGAACGTCTATGGCGCCTGCTGGATGAGCTGATCCAGCGCTTCCAGATTCCCACGCAGTCCTGCGTGCTGGCTCATGTCACCCGTCAGATTCAAGCCATTGAAGCCGGCGTGCCGCTGGACTTGGTGTTTCAGTCCATCGGCGGCACAGAAGCGTTGAACCGCAGCTTCGGTATCAATCTGGCGCTGTTGCGAGAGGCTCAGCACGCCGCTCTGTCCCTGCGGCGCGGCGGTCTGGGACAGCAGCTGATGTATTTCGAGACCGGGCAGGGCAGTGCGCTGTCGGCCAACGCGCATCACGGCATCGACCAGCAGACCCTGGAGGCGCGCGCCTATGCCGTGGCGCGCGCGTTTGATCCGCTGCTGGTCAATACCGTGGTGGGTTTCATCGGTCCTGAGTATCTGTATGACGGAAAGCAGATCACGCGCGCAGCGTTGGAGGATCACTTCTGCGTCAAGCTGCTGGGGCTGCCGATGGGCGTGGATGTCTGCTACACCAATCACGCCGAGGCCGA
>JBQTJH010000070.1:0-36702 GCA_052387335.1 Panacagrimonas sp.
CGCTCGTCCAGCGTGCTCAGGCACTCGGCGATTTTTTGTTGTTCGGCGACACTCGGAATCGATAGGCGGTAGACCTTCCGGATAACGCTAGGGTGTGCCTTGAGCTGATAGTCGAAAGTGAGTGCTGCGTGCAGCGCCTGAAGATGATTCGCTACGAAGCGATAGTTGAGACGACTAGTATCGAGCCGCATGTATCCCGACACGTTGGTTACTGAAAACTTGTGCTTGGGACGATGAAAGAAATCTCCGCCACCATCCACCGACCACGAGATGAGTTCCTCGTCGAACATGAATCGGCCATACGAGCCCATGTAGCCATTTTTTTTTACAGAGGACGAGTAGATCGGGAACTCGCCTGGGGTCGACTTGATGTCTTGGTTGGAAATGACATCGCCTCTACCGAGTTCGGCCCAACCTAAATCTTCCAGTCGCTCAAGCAAGTAGCTTTGCCACTCAGCAGCGTCCCGAAACTCGGGAAACCGCAGCCTAGGCGTGAGAGTCGGCTTCGCGTCATCCGTCATGGCTTGCCCGCGCTTCATGATTCGTAGGCACTCAAACCCGAAATCTCCCGCCCCGCCGCCCGTGCTTTCAGCAGCGGCACCAGCGCCTCCATCAGCGCCAGTTCCTTCACACGGCGTTCACGCCAGCCAAGGCCCAGCGGTTCCATCAGTTCCGTGAGCTGTTCGCCGTCAAACACCATGCGCTGAAGAATGCTATCGGTGAACGCCTGCAAACGCTCGGGCGCGAGGCCATGGCTTTGTGCGATGACGGCCAGCTCGGCCGTGAGGCGCTCGGTCTTGAAGCGGTGGTAGCCCTGGCGGATGTCTTTCTCTTCCAGTCCCTGCCCGGCTTGCAGGCTGCGCACGTAGTCGGTGATCAGCTCGCGCTCGTCCATGAACTTGGCGTCTGCCGCAATCAGTCCGATGAGCTGCTCGCGGCTCATGCTCTGCTTGCCTGGCGTTTTGTCCGAGAACTGGGCCAGCAGCTTCATGATGTAGTCGTAATCAATTACCGCCGAGGCGAACAGCACGAACTCGAAGTCCAGCTGTTCGATGGCCGGGATGGGGGCCTTGTCGCCGCTCTTGCCCTGCTGCTCTTTGAGGCGCTGGGCGGTGGCCAGATACGCGCCGCGGTAGGCGTTGAGGTCGTCGCGGGGCAGGATGTTGTCCAGCTCGGCCTGCAGCTCGGGCTTGAGATCTGTGTACTGGTCGAGCTGGGTCTTGAGGCGCTGCACTTCGCGGAAGCGCTCGATGAAGGCGGCGCGGGCCTCGTCGCCCTTGAGTTGCGGCACGCTCTCGGGTGCGGGTGGCAGATCTTGCGAGGCCATGAACTCGCTGAGTTTGGCCAGCGCGTCCTTGAGTTTGTCCACCACCTTGGGCGCGGGGTCTACCAGCCAGATTTCGCGGGCCTTGTCGCTCTTGCCGCCGGAGAACAGAGTGATGGCGGCGTCCACGGCGTCCTGCTGGGCGCGGAAGTCGAGAATCTGGCCGTGCGGCTTGGTCGCGTTGAGCACGCGGTTGGTGCGCGAGAACGCCTGGATCAGGCCGTGATGCTTGAGGTTCTTGTCCACGTACAGCGTGTTGAGGTACTTGGAGTCGAAGCCGGTGAGCAGCATGTCCACCACGAGGGTGATATCGATTTTCTCCGCGCCCTTCTTCGGCAGATCAGCATTGGGGAACTGCTGGTCCTTGATGCGCTTCTGCACGTCCTGATAGTAGAGGTCGAACTCGCCGATGCTGTGGTTGCTGCCGTAGCGCGTGTTGTAGTCGGCAATGATGGATTTGAGCGCGGCCTTCTTGGCCTCTGGCTCCACTTCGTTGTCGGCCTTTTCGGTCGGCAGGTCTTCCTGGATTTGTTTGACGTCCGCATTGCCTTCGGCGGGCGGCGAGAACACGCAGGCGAGTTTCAGTGGGACGAATTCGGGATCAGCGGCGAGGCGCTCAGCCTGAAGGGTCTGGAACAGGCCGTGGTACTCGATGGCGTCGTTGATGGAGGCGGTGGCGAACAGCGCGTTGAAGCGGCGGGCGTGAGTACCGCCCTCGTGCTTGGCGAGAATGGCTTCGATGATCTTGGTCTTGCGCTGGGTCTCGCCCGCCTTGGAGGAGGCATCACCATCCGGCTTGAAGTAATCCACGTGAAAACGCAGGACGTTGCGGTCCTCGATGGCGTGGGTGATGGTGTAGGCGTGCAGCTCGCGCTGGAACAGGTCCTGCGTGGTGCGCAGGCTGGCCTGGTCGCCGGTGATCTGCTGGCGCGAGGCGTTGTCTTCAAAGATGGGCGTGCCGGTGAAACCGAATAGCTGGGCGCGCGGGAAGAAATCCTTGATGGCCTGGTGGTTCTCGCCAAACTGCGAGCGGTGGCATTCGTCGAAGATGAAGACGATGCGCTTAGCATTCAGCGGGGCCAGCAGTTCGCGGTAGGTTTTCTTGTTCTCGCGCAGGCGCTGGGTGTTGCGGGCGCTGCTCACGTCCAGCGCCAGACACAGCTTATGGATGTTGGTGACGATGACCTTGTCGGCCTTGTCGTCTGACAGCAGCCGACGCACCAGCGTGGCGGTGTTGGTGTTCTCCTCCACGCAGCCTTCCTGAAAGCGGTTGAATTCCTCACGCGTCTGGCGGTCGAGGTCCTTGCGGTCCACTACGAAGAGACACTTGTCGATCTGCTCGTTCTCGCGCATCAAGGTGGAAGCCTTGAACGAGGTGAGCGTCTTGCCGCTGCCGGTGGTGTGCCAGATGTAACCGTTGCCGCAGTTCTGCTCGATGCAGTCCACGATGGCCTGCACGGCGTAGATCTGGTACGGCCGCATCATCAGCAGCTTCTGCTCGCTCTGGATCAGCACCATGTAGCGGCTGACCATGCGGCCCAGCTCGCACTTCTGCAGGAAGCGGTCGGCAAAGTCGTGGAGGTGACTGACGGGTTTGTTGTCGCGGTCTGCCCAGCTGTAAACCGGCAGGAATTGCTCTTCCGCGTTGAACGCGAAGTGCCGGGCGTTGTTGTTGGCGAAGTAGACCGTGTCGGTGCGGTTGCTGACGATGAACAGCTGCACGAAGCACAGCAGGGTGCGGGTGTAACCGTTGCCGGCGTCGTTCTTGTACTCAACGATCTGCTCCATGGCCCGGCGCGGGCTGACGCTCAGGGTCTTGAGCTCGATCTGCACC
Organism: Panacagrimonas sp.; assembly: GCA_052387335.1. GTDB lineage: Bacteria > Pseudomonadota > Gammaproteobacteria > Nevskiales > Nevskiaceae > Panacagrimonas. The sequence continues at coordinate 3,159 of JBQTJH010000070.1, forward strand.
ACGGGCACGCCGTTGATGAGCAGCAAAACGTCGTAGCGGTGGTGGCTGTAGTCGGTGTTGATGCGCAACTGCTGGACGACCTCGAAGTCGTTCTTGCACCAGTCCTTGATGTTGACCAGGGTGTAGGCGAGCGGCGTGCCATCGTCGCGGGTGAAGTCGTTCTTCTCGCGCAGCACCTGGCTGGCCTTGAAGACGTCCGGGATCGTCAGTTCGTCGAGCAGGCGTTTGAACTCGGCATCGGTGAGCTTGACGCGATTCAGCGCCTCGAACTTCTGACGAAAGTTGGCTTCCAGCGAGGCGCGGTCGCGAATGTCGGGACGCTCGGTGTATTTGAGGTCCCTGAGCTTTTCGATCAGAGCCGTCTCTATGTCCTGCTCTTTGACGACCAGCGGCTCGGCGCTACGGGCCTGCTGATACTTGATTTCGGAGGGCATCAGAAAAATTTGGCGTCGCGGGCCGCGGTGGCTGTCGGCGGAGTATAGAGACGCTTCATGCCTCGGGCGGACGCGTCTGTGGCCACGGCCACAAGCAACGGCATTAGACAGCCATGCGAGCCGCCATCCTCATGGCGACTCCCCGCCCCAAGCCTTACAAGGACTCCAGCGCCTGCGGCCCGATGCGATGCATCTGTCCGCGGATCCACTCGGCGCGACGTTGCACATAGCTGGATGGCGCGTAGGCCTTGAAGCGTCGCGGACTGGGCAGCACGGCGGCGAGCAGCGCGGCCTCGTGGTAGGTGAGCTTGGACGCGGGCTTGCGGAAGAACTGTTGCGAGGCGGCTTCCACGCCGTAGATGCCCTCGCCGAATTCGGCCACGTTCAGGTACACCTCCAGCACGCGCTGCTTGGACCACAGCGCCTCGATCATCAAGGTGTAGCCCACTTCCAGTCCCTTGCGCAGCCAGCTGCGCTGCGGCCACAGGAACAGATTTTTTGCGAGCTGCTGGCTGATGGTGCTGGCGCCGCGCGTGCGCCGGCTGACGCGGTTGTGCTCCACCGCTTTTTCGATGGCTTCCACGTCGAAGCCGAAATGCTCGGGGAATTTCTGGTCTTCGGCGGCGATGACGGCGAGCTTGGCCGCGGGTGCAATCTGATCCCAGTCCACCCAGTCATGCCGCAGCGGCGCCAGGCGTTTCTCCGAAGTCAGGCGCTCGATCTGGTAATGGATCATGAAGCTCGACGTCCACGCCGGCAGCACGCGTAGCGCCATCACCGGCAGCACGGTCAGGCATAGCAGCAGCATCAGCAGCCCGAACAGCCAGCGGCGAGGGCGAAAGCGACGGCGTGCGGGCATGGGCTGTGGGCTGGCGGCAGCGGGCTCTATCCGCAACTCAGGCAGGCGGACGGCAGACGAAGATGACTCGGGTTCCAGCGAGGGCGCTTGACGTTCCACTGCGCGAGGTCGGCAAGGACGAAGTTTGATTCTACTGCCTGCCGCGCGAGGTTTCGGCGCGGCTTACTCGCGACCACTGAGTCGCCGCGGATCTGCCGCCAAGCGCGTGCCGAAAAACTGCAAGCACGCGCGGATACGCGCGCTCTTGCGCAGGTCTGCGTGTGTCAGCACCCACAATTGCAGATCGGTTTGCACATGGCTGCCAGGTAGGCGCTCCAGGCGCGGATCGTCGTCGCAGAAAAAGCAGGGTAGCGCGCCGCAGGCCAAGCCCAACAGCACCGCTTCGCTGGCCGCGCCAAAGGAATCGAAGCGCAGCATCTGCCGCGATTCGGGGATACGTTCGGCCATCCAGATCGCCTGACGGATGCGCTGCAGAGAGCCTTCGAATCCAATCCACTCGTAATGATCCAGCGGCAGACCGCGGCCGGCGCGATCCAGATACGTCGGCGTGGCGTAGGACGCAAAGCCGATGTGGCCCACGCTGCGCCCCACCAGATGCGGCGGCGGCGTGGCAGTGGCGCGGATCGCGACGTCGGCATCGCGTCGTGTCAGGTCCACGACCTGGTTGGTCGCCGAGATGGCCAAGGTGACGCCGGGATACTGCGTGCGGAATTCAGCCAGCAGCGGCGGCAGCAGGCTTTGGGCCACGGCCTCGCTGGTGCTCAGGCGGATGTGACCTTCCAGCTTGAGGTCGGATCCGCGCACGCGTCGCTCCACGGTCAGCGCTTCGGCTTCCATGCGCTGCGCTGCGTCGGCCAGAGCCTCGCCCGCCCCGGTCAGGCGATAGCCGCTGCGCAGGCGTTCGAACAGACGTACCTCCAGCCTCGCTTCCAGGGTTTCCAGGCGCCGGTACACGCTGGAGGTGTTGATGCCCAGCTCGCGCCCTGCGGCTGCCAGGCCGCCGCCGCGGGCAATGGCCAGCACGTAGCGCAAGTCGTCCCAGTCCATGGAGCACTCTCATCCGTGATCATGCGTTTGTGCATATTCATATTGCATGATTGATCTCTGTAAATGCGAATTTGCGGGGAGCACGATAAGCCTCATGAAGCGACGGGACCTCCCCGCCGCAGCAACAGGAGTTCGCCATGTCGACCCAAACCCTTCCCCTTGAAAGCATTCGCGGCGCGACCGGCCTGAGCCGCGCGGCCCTGGCCGCCTGGTTCCGTCGCGCCGGCCTGTTCGGCCCGGAGTCCGCGCTCAATGCCGCCGAGCAGGCGGTAGTGCAGAACGAGCTTGGCCCCATCGCTGGCCTGCGTGGTCGTCCGCTGCTTGCGCCCATCGACACGCGCCTGCAGGTGCTGGCCGTGTACGCCCGTGAACTGATGGCTACCGGCGGCGTCGAGACCGCCGAGGACGTGGCCCAACTGGTGGATCAGGGCTATAGCCGCAGCGCTGCTCGCGAGGTCGCGCGTCTGATCCGCGACGTGCGCGAGGTGTTCGGACTGCAGCCGCGCGGGTCAGACGCGTGGCTGGCCACGCTGACATCGCCTGCGCTACAGAACGCGGCCTGATCACACCCAACACAGGAATTCTCAAGCATGACGCCCGACCTCATCACCGACAGCCCGCGTCTGGATGCGCTGATCGCGCCTTACGCCCACAGCTTTGCGCGACACAGCGATTTTCTGGGCTATCGCAATCACTGCCTGCGCATGCTCAACCAGATCCTCTATCTGAGCGCGGATGAACCCGACCGGCGCGAGACGACCGAGATCGCGCTGGCGTTTCACGACATCACGGTGTTTCCGGCGCGCACGCTCGACTATCTGGGCTCATCGGCGGATCTGGCGGCCGCGCATCTGCGCAGCATCGGGCGCGAAGACTGGATCGTGCCGGTGCAGTTGATGATTCAGATGCACCACAAGATCACGCCGTATCGCGGCGCGCACGCCAACCTGGTGGAGGCGATGCGCAAGGCCGACTGGATGGATGTGTCCTTCGGCCTGCTGCGCTTCGGTGTAGACCGGCAGTGGCTGCGCGCGCTACGCCGTGCACTGCCGCTGTATTCGTTTTATCCGCGCGCGCTGTTTCCGGTCATTGGCAGCTACATGCTGCGGCATCCGGCCAATCCGCTGCCGAATTTCCGCTGGTAGTGCCACCCGTTCACGCAGTCTTGATCTCGGCCGCGCGTTGCAGCTTGAACTTGGCTACCGCCTGCGCGCGCATCTCCACCTTGCGCACCTTGCCGGTGACGGTCATGGGGTATTCGGTGACTACGTCGAGATAGCGCGGGATCTTGTAGTGCGCGAGCCGGTCCTTGCAGAACGCCTTGAGCGCGTCGAGCGTCAGCGGCGGGCAGCCGTCTTTCATGATCACGCTGGCCATCACTTCTTCACCAAACTTCTCATCGGGCACGCCGATGATCTGCACATCGCGAATGTCCGGGTGTGAGTACAGGAACTCCTCGATCTCGCGCGGATACACGTTCTCGCCGCCGCGGATGATCATGTCCTTGATGCGTCCGACGATGTTGACGTAACCCTGCTCGTCCATCACGCCCAGATCGCCGGTGCGCATCCAGCCGTCCGGTGTGATGGCTTCCTGCGTTTTGGTCTCGTCGTTCCAGTAGCCGAGCATCACCGAATAACCACGCGTCTGGAACTCGCCCGGTTCACCGTACTCGCAGACCTCGCCGGTGTCCGGATTGACGATGCGGATCTCGACGTGCGGATGCACGCGGCCGACGCTGCCCACGCGCTTGTCCAGCGGATCGTCGCCCACGGTCTGCGTCGATACCGGCGAGGTTTCGGTCATGCCATAGACGATGGTGATTTCCGGCATGTGGAAGTCGCTCACCAGGCGCTTCATCACTTCCACCGGGCAGGGCGAGCCCCCGATGGCGCCGGTGCGCAACGAGGTCTTGTCAGTGGTATCGAAATCCGGATGCGCCATCATGGCGATGTGCATGGTCGGCACTCATATGCTGCCGATGCAGCGCTCGACGGTGATGGCCTTCAAGGTTTCGCCCGGGTCGAAGCTCGCCGCCGGCACCACGATAGTGGCGCCGAACACGGTGCACACCAGGTTGCCGCAGACCATGCCGGCGCAGTGGTAGAACGGCACCGGCACGCAGTAGGCATCACCGGGCTTGATGCCCATGGTTGCGCCGGTGAAGTAGGCGTTGTTGAGAATGTTGCGATGACTCAGGGTTGCGCCCTTGGGCGCACCGGTGGTGCCGGAGGTGTACTGGATGTTGATCGCATCGCGCGGCGACAGCGTGTTCATGCGGGCGGTCAGATCACGCGCTGACACCGGTTCTCCATCGGCTAGCAACTGCGCCCAGTCGGCCGGCTGACCGGGCTCGTCGACGAAGATCGTTTCCTTCAGATCCGGACACTCGTGACGCACCTCCGCCAGCATCGCCACATAGTTACTGGTCTTGAATTGCCGCGCCGCAATCACGCCGCGGCAACCGGATTGCCGCAGCGCATAGGCCAGTTCATTGCTGCGATAAGCCGGGTTGATGTTGACCTGAATCACGCCGATCTTCGCAGTGGCGTACTGCGCCAGCACCCACTCGACCAGGTTGGGCGCCCACACGCCGATGCGATCGCCCTTGGCATAGCCGTGCGCGAGCAAGCCACGGGCGACGCGATCCACTTCTGCGTTGAGCTGGCGATACGTCCAGCGGATGTTCTGGTGCGGCATCACCAGCGCCAGTCCCTCAGGAAACTTCTGCGCCGTCGATTCCAGGTTGTCGCCGATGGTCTGTTCAATCAGCGGAATGTCGGTGCGACCTTTTGCCTGCGCGCGCATTTAAGTTGTCCTCCAAGGATTTAATTATTTGATTCACCCGTATTGTGCCGAAGCAGGCCCGGATCCGGGCCTACCCGGATGGGTGATATGCGGAAGGTCGGCAGGTGCGGATCGGTCGCAGCGGCGCACGCGGTGGGTGCCCGGGTCTTGCACTGCGGGCAACGCAAGGGCATCAACCCGCCAGCAGCATCTGATGCAGCGCCTCGCGCTTGGCTGTGGTCAGGCCGCAGCGCTGCTCCAGATAGCGTGCAACACCGCCGTAATCGCGTTCGAGGGTATGCAGCGCCGCGTGCAGATAATCGGGGTGCACCGTGGCCAGCACGGCCAGCGGCGCTTCGGAATGCATGGGTTCGACCTTGTGCGACAGCATCGTGCGCACACGTTGCATGCGCTGCAGATCAAAGCGTCCGCGCGTCTGCAGGTAGTCCTCCATGATCAGCTCCGCCGACACCTCCAGCGCCGACAGCAGCATCGCGCTGACAAAGCCGGTGCGGTCCTTGCCCGCGGCGCAGTGAACCAGCACGGGGCGCGCGTCGGTTTGTGATAAATAATCAAATAAAGCGCTAATGTCCTTGTAATAACTGCTCGGCATGCGGGCGTAGTTGTCGATCAGGGCGGCGTGCGCCGCAGCCTCGTCAAAAGCCGGGTCCGACAGCTTCTGGCTCCACTTGTCCGGCTGCACCGCCGCCAGGTCGCCGCCAGTATCCAGAGCCACCAAGGTGTAAGGCCGGTTGGCCGACCATTGATTAGAGACGCGCTCGCGTTCCCTGGGGCTGCGCAGGTCGCAGACCAGGCCGATATCCAGGTCGGCCAGGGTGTGCAGGTCACGCTCGCCCAGGTCGAGCAATAGCTCCGAACGGAACAGGTGGCGCTCGCGTACACGCCGACCGGCACGGGTCGGATAGCCGCCGAAGTCGCGGAAATTGGGAGCAGCTTCGAGGATCAGAGCGGGGCGATTCATGGTGCGGGGCTGAGCAGTCCGACCCGAAGGATAACGGCAGCGCGGCCCCAGGCCGATGTCGGTACGGTTCCGGGGCGGCGGATTAGACTGCTGCAAACGAGCTGCGCCGCTCCTCAATAGAGCGCAGCCGTCGCGAACTGGAGAGTCCCCCGCATGCGTCGTCTGTCTCCCACCGATGTGGCCTTCCTGCTGCTGGAACGGCGCCACCAGCCGCTGCATGTCGGCGCGCTGACCCTGTTCACGCCGCCGCCGGGCTCGCCGCCGGATTTCGCGGCGCAGCTGGCCGCGCGCTTCCAGCAATCGGAGCGCGTGGCGCCGCCGTTTGATCGACGTCCGCTGTCGCGGCTCGGTGTTTTCTACTGGGAGGACGACCCGCACTTCGACCTGGCGCATCACTTCGTGCACATGGCCCTGCCCAAGCCGGGCCGTATCCGCGAACTCCTCGCCATGGTGTCGCGCGTGCACAGCGCGCACCTGGACCGCGCCTATCCGCTGTGGCGGGTGTATCTGATCGAGGGCCTGGAGGACGGCCGTATCGGCGCGTACATGAAGATCCATCACTCGGTGGTGGACGGTGTGTCCGGCATCCGCCTGCTGATCAAGTCCATGGCGGACGATGCGCAGCTGTCTGCATCGATGCCGCCGACCTGGGAAGTGGGCAGCGGCGAGCGACCGCAGCCGGTGCTAAGAAAGGCGCTGAGCGGTGTGGAGAAGCTACGCGCGATGTCGGCTTCCATCCCGCACGTCATGCGCGAGCTGCGCCAGACCTACAGCGATGCACGCGCGCAGCATCCAGACCTGGTCACCAGCCTGCGCGCGCCGCGCAGCATCCTGAATCAGCGCATCACCGCCTCGCGGCGCTTTGCCGCGCAGTCGTATTCCACCGAGCGCATGCGCGCCGTGGCCAAGGGCTTCGGCGGCACCCTGAATGATGTGGTGATGGCCATGTGCGCCGGTGCGCTGCGCAAGTACCTGCTGGACCTGGGTGCGCTGCCCGACAAACCCCTGATCGCCGGCGTGCCGGTGTCGCTGCATCGCGACCGCGAGCACGCCGAGCCCGGCAACGCCGTGACCTTCATGCTGGCCAATCTGGCGACCGACGAGGCCGACGCCGAGAAGCGCTTCCGCGCCATCAAGGGGTCGATGGACTACAACAAGTCGCGCTTCCAGACCATGAGCCAGAACCAGCTGCTGGTCTACGCGCTGGGCATGCTCATGCCGGGCTTCCTGAGCATGCGCGGACAGTGGGAGCGCATGCCGATCAATGTTGTCATCTCGCACGTGCCGGGCCCGCGTGCGCCCATGTACTGGCAGGGCAGCAAGCTCGAAGGCATCTATCCGGTGTCGCTGGTGATGGACGGAATTGCGCTCAACATCACCCTGGTCAGCCGTCACGACTACGTGGACTTCGGCCTGATCGCCTGTCGCCGCACCCTGCCCAGCGTGCAGCGCCTGCTGGATCACCTGGAAGAAGCGCTGGTAGACCTGGAAGCCGTGCTGCGCTGATCGAACATTGACAGTGCAACGGCGGTCTCTACCATCGAGAACACCTTCACGATTTCTTTCTCATGCGCCTGGTCCGTCCCTTGTTGCTCGTCGTCAGCCTGGCCTCGACGCTGGCCGCGTCGCTGGCTGTGGCGAGCGAGGTCTATCGCTACGTCGACAAGAACGGCGTGGTGCACTACACCGACCAGCCACCGAACAAGACGGCCAAACCGGTGGCGCTGCCGCCCTTGCAGGTGATCGGGCCCACCGAACAGATCGACCTGCCGCCGGCTTCACCGTCCGATGTCAGCGCCGCGCCACGCCTGGGGGTGAGCATTGCCTCGCCCAGCCCCGAGGAGACCTTTCGCGGCGATGACCGCCAACTGCCGGTCACGGTGCGCCTGGACCAGCAACTGCCCACGGGCTACGGCCTGTTGTATTTGCTGGATGGCCGCCCCCAAAACGTCAAGGCCACGCGCCAGCCGCGCTTTGTGCTGCAGAACGTCGAACGCGGCGAACACTTGGTGAGCGTTGCCGTGGTCAACGCCGCCGGCCGCGAGGTGGCGCGCACGGCGCCGGTGATCGTTCACATGAAGCCGCCGACGGTCCAGCTCAGCGCGCCGAAGGGGCGTTAGATTATTTTGGTGCGCACGCACCAAAACAGCGCATATTCGGTGTCAATGCAGTAGCCTTTCGAGGCGCGCGCGTGGCGCGTCTTTTGCGATCCCGAGCCCATGAAATTCGTGCCTCGCTCACGCGTGGCTCCCGACGTGGTGCTCGACGGCCTGACCACGGCCGTCATCTGCCTCGACGCGAAGCTGGCCGTGGCTTCCATCAACTCCGCGGGCGAGAGCCTGTTCGAGGTCAGCCGTCGGCACGCGGTGGGCGAATCGGTGTCCGTTGCCATCCCGCCCTTCGCTCCACATGCAGGGCGCCTTCAGGCCGCCCTGGATTCCGGTACCGGCTTCATTGAGCGCGAGATGGCCTTGCGTCGGCCTGGTGACCAGCCCATCACCGTGGACTGCACCGTGACCCCGGTGATGCTGGGCAAGACCGCCGGCCTGCTCCTGGAATGCCTGGCGCTGGACCGGCATCTGCGTATTTCGCGTGACGAACTGCTGCTGGCCCAGCACCAGGCCTCACGCGAGCTGATCCGCGGCCTGGCGCACGAGATCAAGAATCCACTCGGCGGCATTCGCGGTGCCGCGCAGTTGCTGGAGAAGGAACTGCCGGACAGCGGCCAGCGCGAATACACCGGCGTGATCATCCGCGAGGCCGACCGCTTGCAGAATCTGGTCAACCGCATGCTCGGGCCCAACCGGCTGCCGCAGAAGTCCTCGGTGAACATTCACGAGGTCTTGGAGCATGTGCGTCAGTTGTGCGAGGCCGAGAGCGCCGCTGGCATCAACTTCCTGCGCGACTACGACCCCAGCATTCCGGAGATCGTGGCTGACCGCGAACAGATGATTCAGGCGGTGCTGAATCTGGTGCGCAACGCCATGCAGGCCATCGCGGGTGGACGCGGCGAGGGCGACGTGATTCTGCGCAGCCGCACGCGGCGTCAGTTCACCATCGGCGGCACGCGCTTCAAGCTGGTGATCCAGATCGACGTGGAAGATTCCGGCCCCGGAATTCCGCCCTCGCTGATCGATCGCATTTTCTATCCCATGGTCACCACGCGCGCCGAGGGCACCGGCCTGGGCCTGCCCATGGCGCAGTACCTGGTACACGCGCACGGCGGCATCATCGAATGCCGCTCGCGTCCGCGTTGCACGGTGTTTTCCATCTACCTTCCGCTCAACGGCGAAGCCGGCTGAGCGCTCTGCATCCATCGGCACGGTCATGACCAAAGCGCTAGAAATCTGGGTAGTCGACGACGACGAGTCGATCCGCTGGGTGATGCAGAAATCGCTGATGCGCGCCGGCATGAAGGTGCAGACCTTCGAGGGCGCCGCCGAGCTGTTCGACGCGCTGGATGAAGACACGCCGGACGTGCTGATCACCGACATCCGCATGCCCGGCGTCAGCGGGCTTGAACTGATGGAGCGGGTGCGCCGCGATCACGCCGGTCTACCGGTGATCGTGATGACCGCGCATTCGGATCTCGATGCCGCGGTGGCCAGCTACAAGGGCGGCGCGTTCGAATACCTGCCCAAGCCCTTCGACGTCGATGCTGTTGCCGAACTGGTCCGGCGCGCTGCGGCGCGTCGCACGGTGATCGAACCCCTGCCGGAACTCGGACCCACTGCCATCATCGGCGAGGCGCCGGCGATGCAGGATGTGTTTCGCGCCATCGGTCGGCTGTCGCAATCGCAGATCACGGTGATGATCACCGGCGAGTCGGGCACGGGTAAGGAGTTGGTTGCGCGCGCGCTGCATGTCAATTCACCGCGCGCGCCCAAGCCCTTCATCGCGGTCAACACCGCGGCGATTCCAAAAGACCTGATGGAGTCTGAATTTTTCGGCCACGAGCGCGGTGCGTTCACCGGCGCGCAGACCCAGCGCAAAGGGCGCTTCGAGCAGGCCGATGGCGGCTCGCTGTTTCTGGATGAAATTGGCGACATGCCGGCCGACCTGCAGACGCGCCTGCTGCGCGTGTTGCAGAACGGTGAGTTCTATCGCGTCGGCGGCGTGTCGCCGGTGAAGGTCGATGTGCGCGTGATCGCCGCGACGCACCAGGACCTGGAAGAGCTGGTCAAGGACGGGCGCTTCCGCGAAGACCTGTATCACCGCCTCAATGTCATCCGCGTGCGCATTCCCAGCCTGGCCGAGCGCAGCCAAGACATCCCCTTGCTGATGCGGCACTTCCTGGCGCAGGCGGCCAAGGAACTGCAGGCCGAGGCCAAGCGTGTGCAGCCCGAGGTGATGGATCGCCTGCAACGTTTTTCCTGGCCCGGCAACGTACGCCAGCTGGAAAACGTCTGCCGCTGGTTGACCGTGATGGCGCCCGGCCAGGATGTGCATCTGAACGATCTGCCGCCGGAACTGCGCGAGGCCGAGCCGCGCACGGAGACGCGCAGCGCGAAGTCGGACGTGGCCACCCCCGCGCCTGTCGTGGACGAAGCGACTGCGCGCAAGCTCGTAACCGAAATGCCCGCCGCAGCGCCCGAGGTGCCAGCGGCTGCGCCACCGGTGCGGGTAGAAGCCGTGCGTGCTACGGACGGCAACTGGTTTGAATTGCTGCGGACATGGGCGGACACGGAATTCGCCAGTGGCCGTAGCGATCTTCTGGGCGAGGCCACGCCGCGTTTCGAGCGCACCCTGATCGAAGCCGCGCTGCGCGCCACCAAGGGCCAGCGCCAGGAAGCGGCGCGTCGACTGGGCTGGGGACGCAACACGCTGACGCGCAAGATTCAGGAACTGGGTATGGACGATCTCTGATCGTTAGAACCGCTCAGACACATTCGGCACAAGGCGGGCCCCTCTATTCCGGGAGAGGGTTGGGCATGGCGGCTGCTAGCGCCGTTCTGCAAGCGTCCTAGCTGCGGCGTTTCACCAAGCAGACGCAGACGAGGCCGGGCAATGCCCGGCCTCGTTCGTCACGCACGCAGGCGGATCAGCCTTCCTTCAGCGCCTCGATCTGAATCTCGACCTTGGCCTTGCCGGCGTCGAGCGTCGGCGCTCCGTACTTCATGCCGAAATCCCAGCGGTTGAACTCACCTTCGGCGTCAGCGCCGCAGACTTCCTTCTTGAAGAACGGATGCTGGATGCACTTGAAGCTGTCGATGTCGAGCTTCACCGGCTTGGTCACGCCGAGCATGGTGAGCTGACCGTCCACTTCGTCCGGCTCGCCGTCTTCGAACTTGATCGTGCCCTTGTAGGTGATGGTCGGGTACTTCGCGGCGTTGAACAAGTCTTCATTGATGGCGTGCTCGTTCATCTTGTCGTGGCCGAAATCCACGCTGGCCGCGTCGATGGTGATGTCCACCGTGCCGGTCTTGGCTTCACGGTCGAGCACCACGGTGCCGCTGGTCTTATTGAACTTGCCGCGCCAGAACGAGATACCCATGTGCTGGGCCTTGAAGCTCGGATAGGTGTGGCCGGGCTCGATGGTGTAGGTCACGGGCGCGGCGAAGGCGGGAACCGCGACGAGCGCGGCGGTGGCGGCAATCAATGTGCGACGCATGGAACGAACTCCTCTGGATTGAATGAAACCCGTGTTCAGGACGCGGGCGTGATGATGGTGAATTTCACGACAACCTTGTCTTCAAGCACCTCGTCCCAGCCCGCATCGCCGAGCGCGAAGGCCTTGCGTGAAATGGGCAGCTCGCCGCTGAAGGTGCGCAGGCCAGCCGCGGTCTTGACGCTCACCGGCGCTTTCACCGTGGTGCTGCGGCCCTTGAGGGTCAGCGTGCCGCTGGCCTCGAAGCGGTCTGCGCCGAGTGTGCGGACGCTGCTGGACTTGAACGTTGCGGTCGGAAACTTCCTGGTGTCGAACCACTCGGCCTTGCGCACCTCGGCGTTGTACTCCTCGTCGCCGATGTCGAAGCTCGCGGTGTCCACCACCAGCTCGGCCGAGGATGCGGCGGGGTTGGCCGGGTCGTAGACGATGCTGCCGGAAAATTTGCGGAACTCGCCCTCCACACCCACGTTCATCTGCGTGAACGTCGCCACCAGCTTGCTCTTGCCGGTATCCACCGGCGCGCTCGCGGCGGCGAGCACGGCCGTGCTCAATGCGAGCAGACACAGACCCCAGAAACGCTTCACGTCGAACTCCTTTGTTTGACCCAAGGCAGCATGCGCGCGAGCGTGTCGTCGCGATGGATGAAATGGTGTTGGAGCGCGCCGCCCAGATGCGCGCCCAGTACCAAGACCAGCGCCCAGCCCAGGAGTTCATGAACATCTTTGAGCAGCCCGGCCAGCTCCTTGCTCTTGGCCACCAGGTCCGGTAGTGGCAGCAGGCCGAAATATTTCACCGGGTAGCCCGAGGCTGAGCTGTACAGCCAGCCCGACAGCGGCAGGGCAAACATCAGCAGGTACAGCGCCCCATGCGCGAGGCTGGCCGCGCGGCGCTGCCACAGAGGGTGCATCGGGTTGGCCGACGGCGCGGCGTGCGTCACGCGCCAGGTGGCTCGCAGGCAGGCCAGCAGCAGCACCGTGATTCCGATCCACTTGTGGTACGAGTACAGCTTGAGTTTGTCCGGCGAAAGCTTGAGATCCACCATGTAAAAGCCCAGGCCCCAACCGGCGAAGATCAGCAGGGCGATCAGCCAGTGCAAGGCGATGGCGGTGTTGCCGTAGCGCAGGGTCATGGTGGTTTCTCAGCTCAGGGCGCGACCCAGCCGCAAGTCTTGCCCTGGTTGTGCTGCTTCAGATGCGTGATCAGCGGTGCGAAGTAGTCGGTGATGGCCGAGGCATCCATCTGGCGAGTGCCAGTGAGTTTCTCCAAGGTGTCCGGCCAGGGCTGCGAGGCGCCGAGCTTGAGCATCTCGATGAAACGCTTGCCGGCTTCGGCGTTGCCGTAGGTGTCGCACTCGTGCAGCGGACCCTTGAAACCTGAGGCTTCGCACAGCGCCTTCTGGAATTGGAACTGCAGGATGAAGGACAGGAAGTAGCGCGTGTAGGGCGTGTTGCCGGGAATGTGGTACTTCGCGCCCGGATCGAAGTCGGCCTCGCTGCGCGTGTTCGGCGGCGATACGCCCTGGTACTGCTCGCGCAGCGCCCACCAGCCGGCGTTGTACTGCTCCGGCGTGATCTGTCCTGAAAACACTTTCCAGCGCCATTGATCCACCAGCTTGCCCCAGGGCAGGAACACGATCTTGTCGAGCGCCAGTTTCATTTGTGTGTTGATCGTGGCCTGCTCGCTCACCGTCACGTCCTTCACCAGCCCGATTTTTTTCAGGTGCTCAGGGGTCAGGCTCAGGGTGATGGTGTCGCCGATGGCCTCGTGAAAGCCGTCATGCGCGCCGGTCTGGAAGATCGGCGGCAGCGCGTTGTACGACAGGTAGTAGTAGATGTGCCCCAACTCGTGGTGGATGGTGATGAGCTGCTCTTCGGTGGGTTCTATGCACTGCTTGATGCGCACATCGCCCTTGAGATTCATGTCCCATGCGCTGGCGTGGCATACCACATCGCGGTCGCGCGGCTGCTGCAGCAGGGAATTCTTCCAGAACGAATCCGGTAGTTTGGGAAAGCCGAGCGAGACGTAGAAATCCTCCGCGGTGCGCGTCATGTTCAGCGCCTGCGCCGCATCGGCCTGGCGTTCCAGTTCAGCCAGTTCCACCGGCCCGGGCTGGCCCTTGAACGCGGCGCGCAGCCTGGCGTACTCGGCTGCACGCTGCGCCTTGAGCGCGGAAGACACATCCAGATCACTCTGACCCGGAAAGGGCTCCACCAGCGGATACAGATTGCTCCACTGCTGCGCCCACATATTGCCGAGCAGGTGCGCCGGGATCAGACCGTTTTTTGGCACCACGGCGTCGCCGTATTTTTCGTTGAGCTGGTCGCGCACCGTGCAGTGCAGCAGTTCGTACAGCGGCTTGACCTGGTTCCACAGGCGCTCGACTTCCAGATCAAACGCGTCTGGCGTCATGTCATAGCCACCACGCCACAACTCGCCGGTGTCCTTGAACCCGAGTTCACGCGCGCCCTGATTCATCAGCTCGGCAAAGCGTTGGTAATCCTGCCGGATCGGGCGCGCGGTCAGATGCCAAGCGTTCCATGCGGCTTCGATGTCTGCCGGTGTGTTCTTGCCGTCGACGTTGTCGATGATCTTCTCGATGGCCTGCAGCTTCAGGCATTCCTCCTGGCCGTCGGCATTGGGCCGGCACCATTGGCCGGAGCCGTAGTTCGCTTCCATTTTTGCGGCGAGCTTGGCCAATTCCTCGCGCAGCGAAGGGTCGGACGGGCTGGGCATGGTGGGCCCGAGCTTGATCAGGGTCAGTGCGCGTTCGGTCTGCGGTGACAAGCCCTGCGTGTTGTTGAAGCGCTTGGCTTCCTCGGCCTTGGCCGATTCATAGGCCAGCTGTTCTTCGGTGGCCTGCGCGGACAGCAGTTGCGCGTCCTCGCTGATATAGGTCTGCGCCACCCAGTAGGCCGCGGCCAGCCGCGCCGCATTGTCCAGGCGAAAGGCGTTGACCTCTTCAACGAAACGATCCGCCTCGGCCGCGGTGGGCGTGGCACCGGCAGCGGCTTGATTCACCGTTGCGCCGCTGTCCTTGTTGCCGACACCGCAGGCCACCACGATCAGCAGCCCCAGGCCCCCCAGAATCGCCAGTGCCGGTTTCATGCGCGGTCTCCCATCAGTCGCTTGATGGGTTTGACGAACAGCAGCAACAGCAAGCCAGCACCTGCGGTGGTCGCGCACACGAACAGGAAGCGGCCCGGCATGTCGGCCACATTGGCGTCATCCGCCAGATGTCCGGCCACCAGCCCGGCAATCAGATGTCCGAGCGCCGAGGCGGTAAACCAGGTGCCGAACATCTGCCCCTGATAACGCTTGGGCGACAGCTTGTTCACCGCGGCCAGACCCACTGGCGACAGACATAGCTCGCCGGTGGTGTGAAACAGGTAGGTGAGCATCAGCCAGGTCGGCGCCACCTTCTCGCCCTGCACCACGTACAGCGAGGCCACCGCCAGCACCGCGAAGCCGATGCCCATCTGGATCAGGCCCAGCGCGAACTTCAGCGGCGTGGACGGATTGAGCCCGCGCCGTCCCAGGTTGACCCAAAGCGCGGCGAAGAACGGCGCGAGCAGGATGATGAACATGGGGTTGATCGCTTGCAGCCACGACGCCGGCGCTTCCCAGCCAAAGATCACGCGGTCAGTGTGATCGCGCGCAAACAAGTTGAAGCTGGAACCGGCCTGTTCGAAGCCGCTCCAGAACATGGCCGCCGCGACGAAGAAAATGGCGATGACCCCCACGCGCTGCTGCTCTTCGCGCGTCAACCCACCCAAAAAGATCACATAGCCGAAGTAGCTGGCCGCGATCAGCACGATTACCACACCGGCGCCCTGCGCCAGGCGCACCGCGTCGATCTGCAGCGCGCCGACCAGGCTGGCCGCCGTCACCGCGACCAGTCCAGCCAGGAACAGCGCCACCACGATCCAGCCACGCTGCTGCGTACGCGTGTCGCGCGCGGCGTCGCCGCTGGATATTGGCCTGGCGCCGACCTCGCCCAGATAACGACCGTAGAGCTTGTACTGCACCAGGCCCAGGGTCATGAACACGCCGGCCGCGCCGAAGCCCCAGTGCCAGCCGATCTTCTCGCCTAGATAGCCGCAGATGATCTGACCGATGAAGGCGCCGACATTGATGCCCATGTAGAAGATGGAATACCCGGCGTCGCGCTTGGCGCCGGCATCGGGGCCGTACAACTCGCCGACCATGGCGCTGACATTGGGCTTGAGCAGGCCGGTGCCGAGCGCGATCAGGATCAGGCCAATGAAAAAGCTGACCTGCGTGTTGAAGGCCATGCTGAAGTGGCCGCTGGCGATGATCACACCGCCCCAGAACACCGCGTTGCGCTGGCCGATCAGGCGGTCCGCGATCCAGCCGCCGGGTAGCGAGGCCAGATACACCGCCGAGGTATAGAGCCCGTAGATCGCGGTCGCCGCCTCGGTGGACAGGCCCAGGCCCGGGTTGTCGCCGGAGACCGCCGCGACCATCGCCAGGACCAGGATGGCGCGCATGCCGTAATAGGAAAAGCGCTCCCACATTTCGGTGAAGAACAGCGTCGCGAGGCCGCGCGGGTGGCCAACCCAAGTGTGTTCAGTCATGTCGACTCGGTGACGGTAAGAAACGAGGGATGTCCGGACCATGACTTGGACCGGCGCAAGCGTCAACGTCGCAAACGCCGACTCGGATGCGCGGCGCTCAGCCGAACAGGCGGCTCCATGTCCAGATCAGCAGGCCGACGCTGGCGCCAAGGAATGCGGTGACCACGAGCAGGGCCAGCAGGGGTGAACGATGCGCCTTGGCCGCGCTGCGCGCTTCGAGCTGGTCGAGATGTTCCATCAGCAGCTTGGCGTTGCGCTGATTGGACTTGAACGCGAAGTCGAACACGTCGCCAAGGCCAGGGATGAGACCGCCGAGTACATCGACGCTTGAATTGCGCAGCATCTTGTAGATCAGCGATCGCGGCGCGCCGACCTTCACGCTCTCGTAAAGAATGCCGGCGCCGAGCAGCAGGCCCAGAACGTCGCCAATGCCGGGCACCAGGCCGATGATGGAATCCAGGCCGAAGCGGAACCGGGTGCCCGGTACGCGGATCGCCCCGTCCAGCAGCCAGGCCAGTTTTTCCATGCGCTGACGTGCGCGCTGAGTACGTTGTGCGATGGGATCGGACATGGGGTGGTGGTCGGGCGGGGGTGGGAATTCTTTTACACTGGCTTGCCAAGGGCCCGATACAGACAACACACAGGGCGCCGTCATGAACGCGGGAAGGGAGAGTTGCAAAAAATGAGCGCGCTGTACGCCGCTTTCTACTGGATTGCGTGGTGGATGTTTCGTCCGCTCAACGCGCTGATCCGCTATCGCGTCACGCCGGAAACGCCGGGCCAGAAGCTGGAGCTGGACCCGACGCGTCCGGTGGTCTACGTGCTGCCCACGCGCTCCTGGGGTGATTTGTTCGTGCTGGATCGCATCTGCCGGGATCTAGGCCTGCCGGTGCCGCGCCGCACCGGTTCGCGCTTCCCCACGGCGGACAGCCCCGGCGTGATGTACCTGCCGGCGCTGCTGGAAACGCGCATCCGCCAGACCGATCTGTCTGGCGTGGTTGAGGGCGCAGCGGCGGACCTGGCGTTTGACGCGCAGGTGGTGCCGGTGTCGGTGTTCTGGGGACGTGATCCGGGGCAGGAAACCTCGATGTTCAAGCTGCTGTTCGCCGATAGCGTGCAGGCCGGCATGTTGCGCAAGCTGTTCATCATGCTGGTCAACAGCAGCAATGTGTACGCGAACTTCGCTGCGCCGCTCGGCTTTCGTGATTTCGTCGCCAAGGAGCAGACGCCGGAGCAGGCGGTCAACAAGCTCGGTCGCCTGTTGCATCTGTATTTTCTGCGCGCGCGCACCGCGGCCTTGGGGCCGCGCTTGCAGACGCGCAGTGTGGTCATCGCGCAGCTGATGGCCTCGCGCGTGGTCAAGGCCGCCATCGAACAGCAGGCGCGCGACGCCAAGATCACCTTGGATGAGGCCACACGCCGCGCGCGCAAGTGTGCCGACGAGGTTGCGGCCAATTATTCGGCGGTGACGGTGCGCATCCTCGAGATGGTGTTCGCCTACGTGTGGAATCGCGTGTTCCGCGGCGTGCAGGTGCACGGCATGGAGCAGCTGCGTGAGTGGGCGCAAAGCCATGAGATGGTCTACCTGCCCTCGCACCGCTCGCACGCCGACTATTTGTTGGTGAGCTATGTGCTGTACACCGCCGGCCTGGTGCCGCCGCATATCGCGGCGGGGGTGAATCTGAATTTCTGGCCGGTCGGCGGCCTGCTGCGTCGTGCCGGTGCGTTCTACATCCGCCGCAGTTTTTCCGGGGATCGTCTGTACGCGGCGGTATTTCGTGCCTATGTGGATTCGCTAATCGCGCGCGGCTATTCCATCAGCTTCTACCCGGAAGGCGGTCGCAGCCGCACCGGCCGTTTGCTCACGCCCAAGACCGGCATGCTCGGCATGGTGGTGGAGAGCGCGCTGCGTCAGACCACGCGCAAGGTCGCGCTGGTGCCGATCTACATCAGCTACGACAAGGTCTGGGAGTTGGGCAGTTACTTCAAGGAACTGCGTGGTGGCGGCAAGAAGAAGGAGTCGGCCGGCGACCTGCTCAAGGCCGGCAAGCTGCTGACCAAGTCCTTCGGCAAGGTGCAGATCAACTTCGGCGAGCCGCAGGCGCTGCAGGACTATGCCGACAAACATCTGCCCGGCTGGCGTCAGAAGCTGATCGATTCGCCGGACAAGGCACCGACTGATTTCAAACCCTTCGTGCTGCGTCTGGCGCTGGCCAATCATCGGCGCATCAATGCCGCCGCAGTGGCCAATCCAGTGGGTTTGACGGCGCTGGCCCTGCTGGCCAGCCCGCAGCGCGCCGTATCCGAGGCTGAGCTGGTGGAACAGGTCGGGCATTTGATCTGGCTGCTCAAGGGCCGGCCGTACAGCGAAAGCGCGGTGGTTTCCGAGAATTCACCGCAGGCAGCAGTGGAGTGGGCCATTCCCATCGTGCGCGCTGCACGCGTGCCGCATGCCTGGGGCGATCTGCTGGCATTGGCTGATCGCGACGCCGTGCTGCTGACCTATGCGCGAAATAATTTGCAGCACCTGTTTGCGCTGCCCAGCCTGATCGCCAATTTTTTCCGCACGCGCAGCGCATTGCCGGAAGAGCTGGTCATCACCGGCTGCCGTGCGCTGTACCCGTTTCTGCGCACCGAATTCTTCGTGCGCTGGGAGACGGCGGAGGCCGAAGATGTAGCGCGCGAGATGATTGCCGTGATGATCCACCTGGGTCTGCTGTCGCGGCGTGAAGATGGCTGGCTGCTGCGGCCCGAGGTGACGGCGCCGGCGTTTTCGATTCTGGCCATGCTCGGCCGGGTCATGGGCGAGACCCTGGAACGCTATTGCATGACCACCTGGCTGCTGGCGCACGAGCACCGCAGCCAGGCGCATCTGGCGCGTGGCCGCTTCGAGGAGGACTGCCGTCTGTTGGCCGAGCGCATGGCGGTGCTGACTGGCCGCGATTCGCCGGAGTTCTTCGACAAGGCCTTGTTCCGCGGCTACCTGGACACCCTGATCGACGTCGGTCTGGTCAGTGTCGGTTCAGACCAGCAGCTGATCATGGACGAGCGTATCGGCAAGATTGCCGAGCGTTCGCTGGAACTGCTGTCGGACGAGTCGCGCCAAACCCTGTTGCAGCTGATTTCCCGGCGTCCGATGAAGCCGGAGGCGGCGCGCCCCTTCGGTATAATCGGCCCGCTCTAAACCTCTTTCCGGCCCTGCGCCGGCCTCCCCAAGGATCATTTCATGCCCAAGAATTTTCGCCTTCTGGCTGTCTGTGCCTGCGCCGGCCTGCTGCTGGCCTGCGCCAAGAAAGAAGAAGCTGCACCCGCTGCCGCCGAGCTGAGCACGGACGCTCAGAAGTTTGGCTACGCCATTGGTATCGACCTGGGCAATTCGCTCAAGCCGGTGTCGGCGCATGTCGACGTGGCCTCGCTCAAGCAGGGTCTGGACGATGTTTCGGCCGGCACCACGCCCAAGCTGGACGACGCGGCGCGTGAGGAGATCAAGACCTCGGTCTCCAAGAAGATGCAGGAAGAGCAGCTCAAGGAGCGCGAGGAAGCGGCGTCCAAGGCCGTGGCCGAAGGCGAAAAATTCCTGGCCGAGAACGCCACCAAGGAAGGCGTGAAGACCACTGCCAGCGGCCTGCAGTACAAGGTGCTGACCGAGGGGTCGGGCCAGTCACCGACCGCCTCGGACGAAGTGACCGTTCACTACAAGGGCACCTTGATCAATGGCGAGGAGTTCGACAGCTCCATCGCGCGTGGTCAGCCGGTCACCTTCCCGCTCGCCAACGTCATCGAGGGCTGGACTGAAGGCGTGCAGCTGATGAAGCCGGGCGCCAAGTATCAGTTCTTCATTCCCGCCAAGCTCGGCTACGGCGAGCGCGGTGCGGGGGCCAAGATCGGCCCGAATGAAACCCTGATCTTTGAAGTTGAGCTGATCAGCGTTGGCAAGGCCGAAGCCGCCAAGTAAGTTCTTGCGTGTTGCGCCCAACGGCCGGGAATTCCCCGGCCGTTTTCGTTTGTGCGCTCAGCGCGACGCCAGTTCCAGACCCTGTCGGTGCAGGCGTGCCGCCTCGTCCAGGTTCTGCGTCTGCTCGCATAGGTTGGCCAAGTCCATATAGGCCGCAGGTGTGGGTTGCAGACGGATCACCGCTTCCAGATAGCTGCGCGCCTTGCCCCAGAGCTTGTTGGCCAGGCAGGCGCGACCGGCGGTGATCAGCAGCTCCGGCTTTTCGCCGTACTGGCCCAGCCACTGTTCAATGTTGGCGAGTTGGCCGAGCGGATCGTCGGCATGCAGGCGACCGTAGAGATTGGCCAGATCCGCGTCCCATTCGCGTGACAGCGTCTCTGAGATCAGCGCAGACGCCTCGGCGTGTGCATTGAGCCGCGCCAGCCCGCTGATGTATTGCAGGCGCAGCGCGGCATCCTGACGCAGCGATGTCGGCATTTGCTGCCAGAGCTGCTTGAGCGCATCCAGTCGCGCCTCGGCGACGCTGGCCTGCATGCGCTCCTGCAGTGCGCGCTGCAGCAGCTCGCGTCTGCGCGCCGCCGGTGGTGCACCGAGCTTCTCGGTCAGATTGAGCAGGCCGTGCAACTCGGCCCACCCGCCCAGGGCTAAATAGCATTCGGCGAGCAGTTCGATCGGATAGGGATGTTCCGGATCAGATTCGCGCAGCTTCAGCGCGGTGATCTTGGCCAGGCTGTATTCGCCGCGCTCGCGTTGCAGTTCGGCCTGTGTAATCCCAGTGGCAAACGCCAGTTCCGGCGCGTTGCGCGCCGCAAGGTCCAGATAATGATCACGGCGTTCGGCAGCGCCCAGACGCTGCGCCGCCCGCGCCGCCGCCAGGTAATTCAAATGCGAGGCATGGTGATCGGCCGCGCGACGCACCAGTTCAATCTCGGCGCGCTGCCAATGACCTTCCAGCAATTTGAGCAGTCCGGCTTCGAAGGAATCGCGTGCGCGCTCGGCGCGACGGCGTTCGCTGAGCATCAAAATCAGAGCGGGCAAGCGCAGCACGCCGACCAGCGCGCGCAAGGCATACAGGCTTAGTGGCGCGGCGAGTACCACCAGCACCAGCAGCGCGAGCATGGAGGTCTCCACCGTCCAGCCGTGCCAGTGAATCAGCACATAGCCGGTGTCGGCGCGCAGATAGAACGCCACCGCGGCGCCCGCCGCCAGCACGAGCAAGACCAGCATCCAGGAACGAATCACGGGTTCGGGTTCTCGGCGCCGGGCGTGCCGAGTTGCGATTCGAGCTTCAGACCCGGCTGCGCTTCGCGGCGCGATTCGGTTCTGGATTCAGTGAGCCCCTGTGTGCGTTCGCGCAGCTGCGCCAGACTGCCGCTGATATCGGGCAGCGGCGGTGCCAGGTCCAGGTTTTGCAGTCGGTCCAGTTCGGCCCGCATCGCCAGCACACCCGGATCATCGGTCTTGAACTCGGTTTCCAGCCAGGCATTGGCCGAGCGCAGTTCCTCGCGCAGCGCCACCGTGTTGTGCGTCAACAGCGCCACGCGCGCGCCTTCGAGCTTGAGCGTCAGCACCAGGTAGACCACGGCTTCGGCCTCGGGCGGCAGCACGCGCAATGCGCGGGCGTTTTCCTCGCGACGAATGGTGAACAGACTTTGCAGCGCGGCTTTCACGGTTTCGACCATGCGGTTCCAGCCCGAGGGGCTGTTGTCGATGGCGGCCGATTCTCGCGTCCCCGGCGACTTGAACTGCGCCGGGGCGTGCGAGCCTAGCGGCAGGTGGGGAACGCGTTCGATCAGGCTGGACAAGGTCAATGCCGCAGACGCCAGGTCCGGCTGCGGAATGGCGCGAAGCGCGGTGCGCTCGCGCGCGAGTGCTTCACGCACCGCGAACAGCTGCGGGTCCGACAGCTGAGCCAGGCGCGCGTCGGCGCTATCCAGTGCCAGCAGCGCGGATTTGACGTCCCGCTGCAACTGCAGGCGATCATTGGCCAGCACCAGCAGGTGTTCCACCGAGCTGAGTTGGAATTGCCGACGGCCGCCGGACAGGTCCTCGCTGATGCGGCTCATCAAGGCCAGGCTGTCGTCGATGCGCGACTGCAGCGATGCAATCTCGGTGCCGTTGCGATCACTGACACGCGCGAGGTCCGACTGCATCGTCGCTGTTTCGCCGAGCTGCGACTCAAGCTCGGTGATTTGCTGGTTCATGCGCTGCAGATCCAGCGCCTGTGCGCCGAGTTGTTGCGCCAAGTATTCGCGCTGCTGCCACCACTGCCAGCCAAAGACGCCGACGGCAATCAGCAGGCTCAGAACCAGCAGGGCGCCCAGAGTCCGCAACGGCGCGGCGCTGGCGCCGTTGGATGACGGCGGCATCGCGACAGATGGGCTAGCGGCGTCGGCGGGTTCGGTCATGTAGGGCGTCGAGCCGAACGCTGACTGAAGGCGTGTTCCAGACAGTCCACGAAGGCTTCGTCAGAGATGTGGTCGGGTGCGAAGCTCGCCTCAAAACCCAAGCGGCGCGCGAGTTCTAACACACGCAGGCTCGGCACCACCAGCACGCGCGTGCGCAGGTGGTGGACGAGCGCAGCCGGCGTCAGCTCAAGCAGTCGTTCCAGGCTTTCAGCGCTGGTGCAGATCAGGGCGTCCACTGCGCGCAGACCGGCCTCAATACGTTCGGCTGAATGCGTCACCGCTACGCGTCGATACAGTTCCGCGCGTTCAACCACGGCGCCGCGGGCGCGCAGGGTGTGTTCGAGTTGAACGCGGCCGCCAGCGCCGGTGCAGATCAAAAAATGCTGACCGCTGACCTGCTGCAGTGCTGGATGATCGAGCAAGGCTTCGCTGGTACTGCCGCGTGGCGCCACTTCCGCCGGGCCGTGTCCATACGCCAGCAAGGCCGCTGCGGTAGCCGAACCGATGGCGAACTGGCGCGGCCAGGGATGTTCAAGATGTTCGGCTGCAAGTCTTGCGGCATTGGCGCTGGTGAAGATCCAGCCGGCGTAATGCCGCGCGTCCTGCAACTGCTGACTCAGTGCCGCGCTATCCGGCGCCGCTTGAATCTCGAACAGCGGGAGTGCCAGCGCGCGCGATCCACGAGCGCGCAGAAGATCGATCAGCGCCTGGCTCTGTGCGCTGGGTCGGGTCAACAGAACACCGAGACCATCCAGAGCGCTCACCAATACCTCAGACGATGATTCCCAGCTCGGCCAGGATCTCGCGGGCCCCGCGCGCCAACAAGTGCTCGGCGAGCTGTGTTCCCAGATTCGTCGCGTCGCCGACCACGCCTTCGATGTGGTCACGCACCACGCGGCTGCCGTCCGGGCGTCCCACCATCGCACTCATTCGCAGACGATGATTCTCCACCATCGCATGCCCGGCGACCGGCACCTGGCAGGCGCCGCCGAGGCGCGCATTGAGGGCGCGCTCGGCCGCCAGACGCTGGGCAGATACGCCGTCATGCAGTGCAGACACATAGGCCTGCGTGCGCGCGTCATCCGTACGCGCCTCGATCCCGATCACGCCCTGCCCGATGGCCGGAATGAAGCGCTCTACATCTAGCGCCTCACGAATGCGATCCGCCAGTCCCAACCGGCGCAGCCCCGCGCAGGCGAGCAGGATGGCGTCGAACTCGCCCTCGTCAAGCTTGCGCAGACGTGTGCCGACATTGCCGCGCAGCAAGCCGACCTGAAGATCAGGCCGCAGCGCCGCGAGTAGCGATTGACGCCGCAGGCTAGAGGTGCCGACTCTCGCGCCTTGCGGTAAAGCGGTCAGTGAATCAAAGCGCGTTGACACGAAGGCGTCGCGCGGGTCCTCACCTTCCAGATAGCTGACCAGCGACAGTCCCTCAGGCTGATGCGCTGGCACATCTTTCATGGAATGAACGGCAAGATCGGCGCGCTGTTCCAGCATCGCCTGTTCCAGCTCCTTGACGAACAGCCCCTTGCCGCCGACCTGGGCTAGCGAGGTTCCGAGCATCTGGTCACCGCGAGTGGTCATGGGTACCAGCACAACATCGAGTCCCGGGTGGGCCGTCTGCAGTCGCGCGCGGACATGCTCGGCCTGCCACAGGGCGAGTGGGGATTCGCGGGTCGCGATTCTTAAAGACATGTGAGGACTTGAGAGTGAGCGGTGTGGGGTACTGCGAAATAGTTAACGATCAGCCCCTGCGAGGTGGCGTCCGCCCTGCGTCGGTACTCGCGCCGCACCTGCGTTCCTCAGGATTGTTCTGTCAGAAAGCGACGCACCTCGGCCAGCCGACGCCGCGACACCGGCAGCGGCTCGCTGGCGTGCTTCATGGTCAGCCAGTGCAGTTGCTCGCCGCCGCGATCGCGCTCAAGGCCGGCAATGAAGCGCGTGGCGACCAGGGCCTTGCGATGTACGCGCAGAAACCAGGGCGCGAAGTCCTCTTCCAGGGTCTTGAGCGATTCCTCGATCAGCACTTCGCCGTGCAGATGACAGACCGTGGTGTACTTCTGGTCGGCCAGGAAATACACCACGTCCTCAGCCGGTATTCGCACCAGGCCTTCGCGCGTGGTCGCCGTGACGAATTCGCGCTTGGGCCGCGCCGCCTCGCCCGCCGCGCCAACCTTGCCCTTCTGCGCGCGTGTCGGGCGGCGCGCGTTCTGCAGCGCCTCCTTGAGCTTTTCCAGGCGGATGGGCTTGAGCAGATAACCCGAGGCCTTGGCGTCAAAAGCTGACAGCGCATGTTCTGAATACGCCGTGGTGAAAATCACAGCCGGCGGCGGGTCGTATTCGGCCAGGCTGCGCGCGACATGCAACCCGTCAACGCCGCCCATGCGGATGTCGAGCAGGACCAGATCCGGCTCTTCGTTATCGATCAGGTCCAGCGCCGACTCGCCGTCAGCCGCTTCGCCCACAACCTCGTAACCCGGAAATTCCTGCAGCAATCGCTTGAGCCGCTCGCGAGCCAGCGCTTCGTCGTCAACGATGACTACTCTCATGGCCTGACCCTCATGGTGTCGCTCCTCCCTGCAGCAGGGACTTTTCTGGTATCGACAACCGTGCCCGCCAGTTGCCGTTGTCTGGGCCCAATTCCAGGCGGCCACGTTCACCGTAAATGAGGTTGAGACGACTCGCAATGTTGTCGATCGCAATCTGGTTGCCGCGCGTTTTGGATTCGTCCGGCGGCGGCATGGGATTCTCCACCTCCACGATCAACACCTGCCGGGCGGTGTAGATATGGATACGGATGGTGCCGCGCTCCTTGAGCTTGGAGACGCCGTGGTACACCGCGTTCTCGACCAGGGGCTGGATGATCAGCATGGGCACCGGCCAGTTCAGCAAATTCTCCGGCACATCCCAGCTCACATCGAGCTTGTCGCCAAGGCGCGCCTTCTCGATTCTCAGATAGGCATTGCATACGCCGATCTCGTCGACCAAGGGCGCCATGCGCCCGGCCTTTTCCAGGCTGGCGCGGAACACATCGGCTAAGTCTTCCACCATCAGTTCAGCCTGGGCTGGGCGGATCATGATCAGGGCCGCAAGGCTGTTCAGCGCATTGAAGAAGAAGTGCGGGCGGATGCGCGCGTTGAGCGCCTGGAAGCGTGATTCGCCCTCCGCCTGGACCTGTTCCTGCCACTGGTGGCGCGTCCAGAAATAGCGCAGCAGCATCAGCGACACGATGGCGGCGATACAGGTATGGCGCAGGATGAAGGCAATCCGCGCTTCGCCGTTGTCCACAACGTTGAAGTTGGGGTTGGTCCCCAGATACCAGGCCAGATTGGACAAGCTCATCACGATCAGAATCAGCGTGACCCAGCACACCAGAAACACGATGCTCGGCCGGGCAATGGCAAACAGCCGACGCAGGCCGCACAGCGCCGCGCCGCCGCACAGCCCGATCCACTGCAGGTACAGCGAGAGCAGGGCCAGTCGGCGCAGCAGGTCGGTGCCAGGTTCGGCGCTGGCCAGGGTGAACAGGATCGCCACCAGCTCCATGACCACGGCCATGAACAGCAGGGCCGGGCCGGAGCAGAAGTCCGGAATCAGACTGGGTGGTTTGGTCTTCTGCGGCTCGATGCGCTTCATGGGCCAAGTGTAGGGCCGCCCCGCGCAGCGGGCGCACTTTCATGGCCGGTTTCTCGCTAGGGATAGAATTGCGCTCCCAAACCGCGACCGCAGAACCCCCATGACCAGCGGCAACGATCCGAAGCTCAATCCCAAGTTGTGGGGTGGACGTTTCGAGGAGTCCACCTCCAGCCTGATGGAGGCATTCAGTGAGTCGGTGAGCTTTGATCGCCGCCTCTACCGGCAGGACATCGCCGGCAGTCAGGCGCACGCACGCATGCTGCACAAAGTCGGCGTGCTCAATGCAGTAGATGTGCAGGCCATCGTCAGCGGACTCGATGAGATTCGCGCGGAGATCGATGCCGGTCGCTTCGAGTGGAAGACCGAGCTCGAAGACGTGCACATGAATATCGAGGCCGAGCTGACGCGACGCATCGGTGAAGCTGGCAAGCGTCTGCACACCGGGCGCTCGCGCAACGACCAGGTCGCGACCGATGTGCGCCTATATCTAAGGCAGGCTATCGATCACCTGCTCGATGTGATCGACCGCCTGGCCCTGGCACTGCTCGATCTTGCCGAGCGCGAAGCCGACTCGGTCATGCCGGGGTTCACCCATCTGCAGGTTGCGCAGCCGGTCACCTTCGGTCATCACATGCTGGCTTGGCGCGAGCAACTGCTGCGTGACCGCGCGCGCCTGCTGGACTGCCGCAAGCGCGTCAATGTGCTGCCGCTGGGTTCGGCGGCGCTCGCGGGCACGGTGTATCCGATTGACCGCGCATTCGTGGCGCATGAACTTGGCTTTGACGCGGTGACGGAAAATTCGCTGGACGCCGTCAGCGATCGCGACTTCGCAATCGAATTCTGTGCGGCTGCGAGCCTGATCATGGTGCACCTGTCCCGCTGGAGCGAAGAGCTGATCCTGTGGTCAACCCCGATGTTCGGATTTGTTGATCTGCCGGATCGCTTTTGCACCGGTAGTTCGATCATGCCGCAGAAAAAGAATCCGGACGTTCCGGAGTTGGTGCGCGGCAAGGCCGGCCGCGTCATTGGTGATCTGCAGACGCTGCTAGTGTTGATGAAGGCGCAGCCGCTGGCCTACAACCGCGACAATCAGGAAGACAAGGAGCCGCTGTTTGACGCACTGGACACGGTGGTCGCCTGTTTGACCATCTACGCCGAGCTGGTACCCAGCATCAGCGTACGTCGCGAGCGCTGCCGTGAAGCCGCCGCTGCCGGCCACTCCACCGCTACGGATTTGGCGGACTACCTGGTCAAGAAGGGTCTGGCGTTCCGCGATGCGCATCATGCGGTCGGCGCCGCAGTCGGCTATGCGGTCAAGCAGGGCTGCGATCTGTCCGAAATCCCGCTGGAGCAGCTACGCGTTTTCTCCCCGTTGATTGGACCTGATGTGTTTCAGCACATCACGCTGGAAGGCTCACTGGCAGCGCGCAATCACACAGGCGCTACGTCGCCGACGCAGGTGCGCGCGGCAATTGCGCGCGCACGCCAGGCCAAGTCCTGAGCGAGCCGCAACTACTCTTCCATTAAGCGCGACTGCACGGACAGGGGTTTGTCGCCAGCCGCGGGCGCGCCACGTTCGTAATTTCCGTCCGCACATAGATGCCAGCTCTGGGCGCTGTCCTGCAAGTACAGGTTCAGGTGATCGATCACGCGCGCGCGCAGCTTTTTGTCCTTGAGCGGGAACGCCACTTCAACGCGGCGGAACAGGTTGCGCTCCATCCAGTCCGCGCTGGAGAGCCAGACCTCAGCACTGCCGTCGTGATGAAAATAAAACACGCGGTGGTGTTCCAGAAAGCGGCCGACGATGGAGCGCACCCGAATATTTTCTGAAAGCCCCATCACGCCTGGGCGCAGCGAACACATGCCACGCACGATCAGATCAATCTGTACGCCAGCCTGAGAGGCTGCATAGAGATGATTGATGATCTCCGGCTCCACCAGTGCGTTCATCTTGGCAATGATTCGCGCTGGTTTGCCCGACTTTGCCGCCGTTGTTTCGCGCTCAATGCGATCACACACGCCCTTGAACAGCGTGAACGGTGATTGCAGCAGGTTGTGCAACTTGCTGACCTTGCCCAGTGAGGTGAGCTGCAAAAAGACAGCATGTACGTCTTTGCAGATGTCGGCATCAGCGGTAAACAGACCGTAGTCGGTGTACTGACGCGCAGTGCGCGGATGGTAGTTGCCTGTGCCCAGATGGACGTAGTTCTTGAGGCCGGCGTCTTCGCGTCGGATGACCAGGCACATCTTGGCGTGGGTCTTGTAACCCACGACGCCGTACACCACGTGCGCGCCGACGTCCTGCAATTTTTCCGCGAGATCGATGTTGTCGGCCTCATCGAAACGCGCGCGTAGCTCCACCACGACCGTGACTTCCTTGCCGCTCTTGGCGGCGTCTACCAGGGCATCGACGATTGGCGATTTCGCTCCGGTACGATACAGCGTCTGCTTGATCGCCAAAACCTTCGGATCGCGCGCCGACTGACGCAGCAGCTCGATCACCGGCGTGAACGACTCGTATGGGTGATGCAGCAGATGATCGCGTTCGCGGATGGCGGCGAATAAATCGCCGGTCAGGGCTTTCGGTACTTTCTGCGTGAATGGCGTGTACTTGAGATCTGGGCGATCAACCAGATCGGGAATGGCCATCAAGCGCATCAGGTTGACGGGTCCGTTGACCTGATAGACGTCGCTCGGTGTCAGCTGCATTTCCTGCATCAAATGCTGCCACATTGCTTCCGGGCAATTGTGTGCCACTTCCAGACGTACCGTGTCTCCCCACTGGCGCTGGGACAATTCGTCTTCCAGCGCCTGTGCCAGGTCTTCCGCCTCTTCCTCGTCGACGAACAAGTCGGAGTTGCGCGTCACCCGGAACTGGTAGCAGCTATTGGCTTCCATGCCTGGGAACAACTCGTCGACATAGGCGTGGATGACGCTGGACAGAAAGACGAAGTCGTGTGGGCCGAAGCCCGGCGCACCGGCAGGCAATTGAATAAGTCGGGGTAGTGCACGCGGTGCCTGGACCACAGCAAGACCGGTATTGCGCCCAAACGCATCCTTACCGGACAGCGAGATAATGAAGTTCAGCGACTTATTAAGGATCCGCGGGAACGGGTGAGCCGGATCCAGCCCGATCGGAGATAGCACGGGCATCAACTCGTTCGAGAAATAATGTCTCAGCCAGGCGTCCTGCTCTGGTGTCCATTCCGCGCGACGGAGAAATCGGATGCGCTCCTTCTCCAGCGCGGGAACGATCACGTCGTTGAAGACTCGATACTGCTCCTCCACCAAGGCATGCGCCCGAACGCTGATCGCCGACAGCAGGTCCTGCGGCGCCATGCCGTCGGTACCGCGCTGCAAGGTTGGCGCGTCCGCCATCTGCATCAGCCCGGCGACCCGAATCTCGAAAAACTCGTCCAGGTTGGAGCTGGAGATGCACAAGAATTTCAGCCGCTCCAGCAGCGGAATCGATTCGTCCTTGGCCTGATCCAGAACGCGGCGATTGAACTCGAGCACGGACAACTCGCGGTTGATGAACAAGTCGGCGGGCTGAAACTCGAGTTTTGCGGGGGCGTCCATGCAGACTCCATCATAATAGTGCTGATGACGTTAGCACCTTAATGGCACCTCATGGCAGCGTGCCAAGCGGCCGCAAAAAAGGCCTGATACTCAGGCTGTCATGAAACTGTCATGAAGCTTCGACAGCCTTTTGCCGTTTACCAAGATCTCTAGTTGGACTCCTCTGATGCGAAAAGTGCTCATGACCGTGATCGCTGCCGCCGTGTGCGGAATTTTGTCTGCTTGCGCGACTACAGAGGGCTGGGGTGGTGCCGAAGCCGAGGTGGCCTACGAAGCTCAAGCCAAAGCGAGATCAAATAACGACGACTATTACGAGCTCATCCACGATGGGAGGCTCTACGCTTTCAGCGACCTCGCGGACTACCAGAATTGGCATAAAATCGGCGAAATCCCCCTCGTCGTGACCCTCGTAGGTGCGGGTCCGAACGGCGAAACGGTAAAGCTGCAGCTCAATAAATCTGACGCTAAGGCGATGGAGAAAATCCCCGGCTACAAAGGCGCCACACAGCTGCTCTACGAGGGCGAGCTAATCGGTCTGGAGCAGGGGTTTTATGGCGAGATTGTGTCCGAAGACCGTTACTGGGTGTTCGAGAGCGGGGCGGACCTGCGTGAATTCAAGAAGTCCGGTGAGGCCCCCTGCGGAGTGACTCATATTGGCGCAGGACCGCAAGGAAAGACCGTGGTGTTTGTTCAGAGCTGTAAGGCTGCCGCCAAGGGTAAGCCGCAGGCGATTATGGCTCGCTTTGTCGACCATCACGCGCTGAGCACGTCCGCGTTCGGCGGCGCGCCCTAAGCAACTCGCATCGGTGGGCGCTAAAGGGCGGCGCGAACCTGAATTACTCGGTCCGGGTAATCGCTGAACACGCCGTCAACACCTGCGCGGGCAAGGCTGCGCATGTCGTCCGGATGATTCACGGTGTAGGCATACACCTTCAGGCCGCGCGAGTGCGCGTCCTGAATCAATCGTTGATCGGCAAACTCGGCCGATATGTTCAAAGCCTGCGCGCCAATTTCACCGGCGCACGCGGCCCAGTCCAGAGGAACGCCGCAGATCAGTACCCCTACCGGAATCTCCGGAGCAATCTGCTTGAACTCGTACAGCTCGGGCAAGTGAAACGAGGACACCAACAGCTGGGATTCATGCCATCCGTCGCTAAGTGCAGCGCGCAGCGTATTGGCTAGCAGTGCAGCTGTACCCGCCGCGCTCTTGATCTCGATATTTAGCGCGACGCGATTCTCCGCAAGGCTCAACACTTCCTGCAAGGTCGGAACCTGTTGTCCCTTTCCTGCGTCCAGTGACCGCAAATAGCTCAAGGAGACTTGATCGACTCTGCCCTCGCCGTTGGTGGTGCGTTCCAACCGAGGGTCATGCATGACGATCAGAGTTTGCTCGCAGACTTGAACGTCAAACTCGACGAACTCTGCGCCCATACGAATCGCCGTGTCGATGGAGAGCAAGGTATTTTCGGGCTCGTATCCACGTGCGCCACGATGACCGAAGCACACCAAAGGCAGTGGCTTGCTCATGGGCGCGCCTCTTCTTCGGGCATCTGCCCGACAGTGACAATCTTCATCGCATTGGTGCCGCCCGGGCCTGTGAAATCACCCTTGGTGATCAAGACACGGTCTCCGTTTGAAACGACGCCGCGCTGGACCAGACAGGCCACCGATTCCCGAACTGGCGCCAGCGTGTCGAGCCGTGTCGGAGAAAACGCAATGGGATAGACCCCGCGGCAAAGGCTCATGCGGCGCCGCGTCCGCTCGTGCTGTGTTAGCGCGTAGATCGGGATATCCGTTTCCGTTCTCGACATCAGTAGAGGCGTCGAGCCGGATTCTGTAAGCGCGATGATCGCCTTGGCGTGCATCAGCGATGCAGTCCAACTGGTCGCCATCGCTATAGCCTCGTCCGTACGCTGGAAATGTGTCTCGACGCGCCGTCTGGGACGGTCTGGTCGCAGGTGCAGGCTTGCTTCGGCGCCGATACACACACGCGACATTGCCTCCACCACCTTGATCGGGTGGTGCCCCGACGCCGTTTCGGCTGACAGCATGACGGCATCGGTTCCATCCATCACCGCATTGGCGACATCAAGCACTTCTGCGCGTGTCGGAATGGGGCTCACGATCATCGACTCCATCATCTGAGTCGCGGTGATCACCATTTTGTTCCTCTCGCGTGCTGCAGAAATGATGCGCTTCTGCCATCCCGGAAGCTCGGCATCACCAATCTCCACGCCCAAATCGCCGCGCGCGACCATCACGGCGTCGCTGGCTTCAATAAGCGCATCCAGATCCTGTAGTGCCTCGGCGCGCTCAATCTTTGCAACCAACTGCGCTCGCCCGCCGGCTTCAACAACTAGTCGTCGCGCTTCATGCATGTCCGCAGCGCTGCGCGGGAACGAAACCGCGATGAAGTCGGCGTCCAGCGATACCGCATGCACGATGTCGGCGCGATCCTTGTCCGTCAGTGCATCCGCCGACAGTCCGCCGCCGAGGCGGTTGATGCCTTTTCGATTACTCAAGGTTCCGCCGACCTGCACGACGGTATCGACCACCGTTTCCGAGGTGCCAGTGACCCTAAGGACGATCGCACCGTCGTTCAGAAGCAAGATGTCGCCTGCTCCGACATCAAGCGGGAGCTGTGGATAGGCGCAGGCGACGCATGATTTGGTCCCATTCGCCGGATCCGCCCGAGTGTCTAAGCGGAATGCAGCTCCCTCCGCCAGCTCGATGCTGCCGTTGGCGAAACACTCGATCCGAATCTTCGGACCCTGCAAGTCACAAAGTACCCCGACATCGCGGCCCAGGGTCGCGGCATGGGTGCGCACCGTGTCGGCGCGCCGACGGTGATCGTCCACGTGCCCGTGCGAAAAGTTGAGGCGAACCACGTCAACGCCGGCACCCAGCAGCCGCTGCAATGTCGCGCCCTCATCCGTTGCAGGGCCAAGGGTCGCTACGATTTTTGTTTGCCGCATTACAGGCTCCTAAGTGAGTCGGGAGCTTACCGTTAGCGCTGCGAGGAATGCCTGTCATAGGCCCTGGGGCAGTTCCAGCATCGCGAGCCAGGTCACAATCTGCCCATTTTTCGATCATTTGTTGCTCAGGATGCGCGCCGTCGCGCTTCAGAGGTACGGCTCAAAATAACTAGAATCTTCTTTATATCATCGACTTATAAGAGTTCACGAAACTCGATGTTGACGGCCTTCCGGGCCTATGTAGAATTCGCCTCCCCGCTGACGGCCAAGACGAAAAACGAAGCCGGTTCAGCGAGTTCCTTAACAAGCAAGCAAGTGATTTGTGTGGGTGCTCCTGTGCACGCGGCGAAGCCACGTAACACATGAGTATCAAATGAGCCCTAATCTAGTTATCTAGAGGTTGTACATGAGCTCAGTTTGATAACTCTTAAATCACTCGAAGGCGCGCAAGCGGCGAGAGTGAGATCCATTTGAAGCAATAGTTTTTCAATTGGAGAGTTTGATCCTGGCTCAGATTGAACGCTGGCGGCATGCCTAACACATGCAAGTCGAACGGGGGTAGCAATACCCTAGTGGCGGACGGGTGAGGAATACATAGGAATTTGCCTTTAGGTGGGGGATAGTCCGGGGAAACTCGGTTTAATACCGCATGATGTCGCAAGACCAAAGCAGGGGATCG
>JBQTJH010000071.1:0-21738 GCA_052387335.1 Panacagrimonas sp.
GATGGGCGAGCGCGGCGGCATCGTCATCGACAACGACTGCCGCACCAGCGATCCGAACATTTACGCCATCGGCGAATGCGCGCTCGGGGAGTGCAAGATCTTCGGGCTGGTTGCGCCGGGGTATGACATGGCGCGGGTGGTTGCCTCGCAGTTGTCCCTCTCCCTTGGGGAGAGGGTGGCGGCGCAGCCGCCGGGTGAGGGAGAGTCAGCGCTGCAACAAGACGGTCCCTCACCCCTGGCCCCTCTCCCCATGGGAGAGGGGAGCAAAGCCGTGCAGTTTCTCGGCGCCGACATGAGCACCAAGTTGAAGCTGCTCGGCGTCGACGTCGCCAGCATCGGCGACGCGCAGGGTGCGACCCCGGGCTCGCTCAATTATCTCTTTAGCGACGAGGTTGCCGGTCACTACAAGAAGCTGGTGGTCAGCGCCGACAACAAGACCTTGCTCGGCGCGGTTCTGGTGGGCGAGGCCAACGACTACGGCTCCCTGCTGCAGTTCGCGCTCAATGCCATTCCGCTGCCGGCGCATCCGGAGGAACTGATTCTTCCCGCGCGCGAAGGCGGCAAGAGCGGCATGGGCGCTGACCTGCTGCCGGACGCGGCCATGATCTGTTCCTGCAACAACGTCACCAAGGGCGCGCTGTGCGGCGCCATCACCGACGGCGCCACCACCATGGCGGCGTTGAAGAAGTGCACCAAGGCCGCCACCAGCTGCGGCGGCTGCGGGCCGCTGGTGAAGCAGGTGCTGGACGCCGAGCTGACCAAGGCCGGCGTCACCGTGCTCAATCATCTGTGTGAACACTTCGCGCACTCGCGCCAGGAGATGTTTCACCTGGTCAAGATTGGCCAGCTCAAGACCTTTGATAGCGTTCTGCTGGCACACGGCAAGGGCCGCGGCTGCGATATCTGCAAGCCGGCCATCGGCAGCATTCTGGCCAGCGTCTGGAACGAGCATGTGCTCAAGCCCAAGCACCAGAGCGTGCAGGACACCAATGACTACTACCTGGCCAATCTGCAGAAGGACGGTACGTATTCGGTGGTGCCGCGCATTCCGGGTGGGGAGATCACGCCGGAAAAGCTCATTGTCATCGGCCGCGTCGCACAGCGTTTCAATCTCTACACCAAGATCACCGGTGGTCAGCGCATCGACCTGTTCGGCGCGAGAGTCGAGCAGCTGCCGCTGATCTGGAAGGATCTGGTGGACGCCGGTTTTGAGTCCGGCCACGCCTACGGCAAGTCGCTGCGCACGGTGAAATCCTGTGTCGGCAGCACCTGGTGCCGTTACGGCGTGCAAGATTCCGTACACATGGCGATCCGCATCGAGGAGCGTTATCGCGGCTTGCGTAGCCCGCACAAGATCAAGATGGCCGTGTCCGGCTGCACGCGTGAATGCGCTGAAGCCCAGGGCAAGGATGTGGGCGTGATCGCCACCGAGA
This sequence comes from Panacagrimonas sp., assembly GCA_052387335.1. Lineage (GTDB taxonomy): Bacteria > Pseudomonadota > Gammaproteobacteria > Nevskiales > Nevskiaceae > Panacagrimonas. The sequence goes on from JBQTJH010000071.1 coordinate 1,434, forward strand.
AGGGCTGGAATCTGTATGTGGGCGGCAACGGCGGCATGAAGCCGCGCCACGCCGATCTGCTCGCAACTGATCTGGACGACGAAACCCTGGTGCGCTACATCGACCGCTTTCTGATGCTCTACATCCGCACCGGTGATCGTTTGCAGCGCACCTCCACCTGGATGGACAACATCGAGGGCGGGCTGGAGTACGTGAAGAAGGCCGTGTGCGAAGACAGCCTCGGCATCGCCGCCGAGCTCGAAGCGGACATGCAGGCGCTGGTCAACACCTACGAGTGTGAATGGAAAAAGGCCATCACGACGCCGGTATCGCTCAAGCGCTTCCGTCACTTCGTCAACTCGCAGGAACCTGACCAGAACATCCAGTTCGTCGACGAGCGCGGCCAGATTCGTCCGATGAACAAGCTGGAAAAGAAAGCCGAGGCCTCGGTGTGAGCGACGTGATCAATAACCTGCCGGCTCAGACCGCGCAGGACTTCAGCAGCGACGGGGTGGAGACCGCGATGACACTTGCGCCCAAGTGGACTTATGTATGCCGTGTTGCGGACATCGTGCCCAACACCGGTGTTTGCGCCAAGGTCGGTGCCTCGCAGGTCGCTGTGTTCCGGCTGGTGTCGCCGTCTGGCGAGGATGAGGGCATCTTTGCGCTGGACAATCACGATCCTCGTTCCGGCGCCAATGTGCTGTCGCGCGGAATGGTCGGCGATGTGGCCGGCGAAATCGTGGTGGCCTCGCCGGTGTACAAGAATCACTTCTGTCTGAACACCGGGCGCTGTCTGGAAGATGAAAGCTGGTCGGTGCAGCCCTATGCGGTGCGCGTGTCGGATGACGGCATGATTCTGGTGCGCGAGGCGTGAGGCTCGCGGCGGAATGCATTGGCCACGGATTACGCGGATGAACGCGGATAAATCCTTTGATATGTCTTGCGGGTTGATTCGCGTTCATCCGCGTAATCCGCGGCCAAAGAATTTTCTGTTCTCATGAACCGCCAACGCCTGGTGGTCATCGGCAACGGCATGGCGGGCATCCGCACCGTGGAGGAAGTACTCAAGCTCGCGCCGGATCGCTTCCACATCACCGTGTTCGGCGCCGAGCCCCACGGTAATTACAACCGCATTCTGCTGTCGCCGGTGCTCGCGGGTGAGAAGAAGTTCGAGGACATCGTCACGCATCCGCGCGAGTGGTACGCGCAGAACGGCATCAGCTTGCACGCAGGTGATCCGGTGGTGAGCATCGACCGCAAGCGTCGCGTGGTGAAGTCCCGCGATGGCCTGGAAGTGCCCTACGACCGCCTGCTGCTGGCCACGGGCTCCAAGCCCTTCGTGATCCCGGTGCCCGGACACCAGCTGCCAGGTGTGATTGCGTTCCGCGATATCAATGACGTCGAGCTGATGCTCGCGGCTGCACGCGATCACCGCAGGGCGGTGGTGATCGGCGGGGGTCTGCTGGGTCTGGAAGCCGCCAATGGCTTGATGCGCCAGGGTATGGATGTGACCGTCGTACACGTCACGGACACCTTGATGGAGCGACAGCTCGACAAGCCGGCCGCCGGTCTGCTCAAGACCGCGCTGGAAAAGCGCGGTCTGCGCTTCCTGCTTGAAGCGAACACTGCGGAGATTGTCGGCACCGAGCGCGTGACCGCGCTGCGTTTCAAGGACGGCAGCGAGATTGAGGCCGATCTGGTGGTGATGGCGGTCGGCATCCGTCCAAATTTTGATCTGGCCAAGAACGCCGGCCTGCACTGTGAGCGGGCGCTGGTGGTGGACGATAGTCTGCAGTCGCTATCCGATCCGCGCGTGTATGCGGTCGGCGAGTGCATACAGCATCGCAAGAGCACCTACGGCCTGGTCGCGCCGTTGTACGAGCAGGCGCGGGTCTGCGCCGCGCATCTGGCCGGCCTGGGGCATCGCCGCTATCCGGGGTCGGTGACGTCTACCAAGCTCAAGGTGACCGGTATCGACCTGTTCTCTGCCGGTGATTTCATCGGCGGACCGGACACCGAGGATCTGGTGTTCCGTGATCCGCGACGCGGTGTGTACAAACGGCTGGTACTCAAGGATGCGCGCGTGGTCGGTGCCGTGCTGTACGGCGAGGTCAAGGATGGCCCCTGGTATTTCGAGCTGATGCAGAACAAGACATCGATCACGGCGTTTCGCTCGCGCCTATTGTTTGGACGTGCGTATTGCGAGGGTTCCAAAGCGCCCACCGAGCAAGCGGCCTGATGGACGGAAGCGGTTCAGCGCAGGTGATCAAGACGACCTGTCCGTATTGCGGTACGGGCTGCGGTGTGGATGTGCGGGTCAATGGAAGCAAGGTGGAAGTGCAGGGTGATGCACTGCATCCAACCAATGCCGGCAAGCTGTGCGTGAAGGGGTCTGCGCTCGGCGATACGGTGGGGCCGCAGGGAAGGTTGTTGTATCCGGCGATGCGCGCGGACCTTCTCCCTCTCCCTTCCGTCGACCGGGTGAGGGCCTATCCGAGCGTGGGCCCACGCTCGGAAGCGCCCTCATCCGGCGCTGCGCGCCCCCTTCTCCCACGGGGAGAAGGAACGAACGCGATGCAGCGCGTCTCCTGGGACACCGCCCTCGACCATGTCGCCGGCAAATTCCAAGACATCATCCGCGAGCACGGCCCCGATGCGGTCGCCTGGTATGTCTCCGGCCAGTTGCTGACCGAGGACTACTACGTCGCCAACAAACTGGCCAAGGGTTTTGCCGGCACCGCCAACATCGACACCAATTCACGCCTGTGCATGTCGTCGGCGGTGGCCGGACACAAGCGCGCGTTCGGCGAAGACATCGTGCCGGTGTCCTACGACGATCTGGAACGCGCGGATCTGGTCGTGCTGGTGGGCTCGAACACCGCCTGGTGTCATCCCATTCTTTTTCAGCGCATCGTCAAGGAAAAGGAACGGCGCCCCGAATTGAGGTTGGTGGTCATCGATCCGCGCCGCACCGCGACCACCGAGATGGCCGACCTGCACTTGCCGCTGCGGCCGGGCACCGACGTATGGCTGTTCAACGGGCTGCTGTCGTTTCTGCATCACCAAGGCCTTATCGATACCGCCTTCGTCGAGCAGCACACCAGCGGCATGGCTACCGCGATGGCGATTGCCGACAACACCGCGGGCGATGTGCGTTCCGTCGCCGCGCAATGCAAGTTGCAGGAGTCGGCGCTGGCCGAGTTCTATCGGCTGTGGGCGAGGACCGACAAGGTCATCACCGCGTTTTCGATGGGCGTCAATCAATCGAGTGCGGGTACCGACAAGGTCAACAGCATCATCAACTGTCACCTGCTGTCCGGCCGCATCGGCAAGCCGGGCGCGGGTCCGTTCTCCATCACCGGCCAGCCCAATGCCATGGGCGGGCGCGAGGTCGGCGGGCTGAGCAATATGCTCGCCGCGCACATGGATCTGGACAACGCCGCGCATCGCGGGCTGGTACAGGAGTTCTGGCACAGTCCTGTGATCGCCGCCAAGCCCGGCCTGAAGGCGGTGGACCTGTTCGAGAAGATCGAGGCCGGCGTGGTGAAGGCGGTGTGGATCATGGCGACCAATCCGGTCGTGAGCCTGCCCAACGCCGATCAGGTCAAGCGCGCGCTCGCGAAGTGCGAGCTGGTGGTGGTGTCCGATTGCATGGCCAACACCGACACCACCGCGTTCGCGCACGTGCTGCTGCCGGCGCAGGGTTGGGGCGAGAAGGACGGCACCGTCACCAATTCCGAGCGCTGCATTTCGCGCCTGCGCGCCTTCCTGCCGCCGCTAGGCGAGGCCAAGCCCGACTGGTGGGCACTGGCGCAGGTCGGTCAGCGCTGGGGTTATGCCGAACAATTTTCCTGGAGTGCCGTGCACGAAGTGTTTGATGAGCACGCGCGACTGTCCGGGTATGGCAATGACGAGGCCACCCCGCGCTATTTTGATATCTCGGGTATGGCGGGGCTCGATCGCAGCGCTTTCGACGCAATGCAGCCAACGCGCTGGCCAGTTGCTGCCGCGCAAAAATCCCACGAAGTCTTCTCCGACGGCCGCTTCTACACGCCGGACCGTCGCGCACGTTTCGTCGCAGTCAAACCGCGCATGCCGCAGCACGCGACGGAAGACGACTACCCCTTGGTCCTCAACACCGGCCGCGTGCGCGACCACTGGCACACCATGACGCGCACGGGCTTGTCGCCCCGGCTGGCCACGCATAGTTCTGAACCCTTCGTGGACCTGCATCCAGGTGACGCCCTGCTCTGCGGCGTGCGTGAAAACGAACTTGCGCGCGTCAGTTCCAAATGGGGCTCCTGCGTCGCGCGAGTGCGCTTCAGCGGCGAGATGCAGCGCAAGAGCGTGTTCGTACCCATCCACTGGAACGCGCAATTCGCCTCGGATGGCCGCGTCGGCAAGCTGGTCAACCCGGTGGTCGATCCGATCTCTGGTGAGCCGGAGTTCAAGCACACGCCGGTGAGGGTGGAACCATTCCGCGTGAGCTGGCACGGCTTTGCGCTGAGTCGCGGCAGCCTGCCCATGAACGCCGCGGTCTGGTGGACGCGAGTCACGGGAGAGGATTTCACGCGCTACGAACTCGCGGGCCGACGAGTCGAGGGCGGTTGGCCTGCGGCCGCGCGCGCCATGCTCGGCGCCACCGATGCCAACGCCGACTGGCTCGAATACGAGGACGTCACCGCCGGCCAGTATCGCGCCGCGCTGATCGTGGACGATCGCATCGAAGCCTGCGTGTTCGTCTCGCCACGCCCGGACTTGCCCTCGCGTGCCTGGCTGTCCGGCCTGTTCGCCAAGGACAAGCTGGAGGACATCGATCGCATGGGCCTGCTGGTCGGCGAACCGTTCGAGCGCGGCGCGGATACCGGCGCCACGGTGTGCTCCTGTTTCGGCATCGGCCGCAAGACCATCGAACAGGCCATCCGCGGCGGCTGTCACAGCCCCAAGGCGCTGGGTGAGAAACTCAAATGCGGCACCAACTGCGGCTCCTGCGTGCCGGAACTCAAGACGATCATCGCGCAGACCCTCGCACCGGCCTGAGGCCTTGTCGGCGGTCGCGGGCAGTTGGCAAGAGCGCGTCCGGTTTATTAGGGTGCGCCACCTTCACATCGAGTCTGCGCATGCGCCTGCACGTCCTGTTCCTTCTGGTTGCGATGATGTTCACGCCGGCCGCGTGGTCGGCCGAAGTGGTCCGGGACTTTTCCGTCGTCGTGACCCTGGACGCGAGCGAGTCGAGCAAGGATGGCCAGGACTGGTCCAAGACCACGCGCAAGCATCGCTACGAATTCACCACGCGCCTGCGCTCGGATGGTGAGCTGAGCGGCTTCAACCCCAAGGACCCGGCCGAGCTTGAACGCTCGATGGCGCTGGCCGGCGCGGTGCAGCGCAAGGTGCAGGCGGCGCAGGCACGCGCGCCCAAGCCGGCGGGACCGGCCAAATCGCTGGAACAGATTTCGGCCGAGATGCAGAAGGCGCAGGCGGCCTGTGCCGGCAATCAGCAATGCATGATGAAGCTGGCGGTGAAAATGTCCTCACCGGAAATGCAGGCGCAGATGCAGGCCGCACAAGCGGCCGCCGGCGCGCAGCAATGCAAGACCCAGTACAGCGACGCCACGCAACAGCAGCAGTGCCTGCAGGCCTTCGGGGTCGTCGGTGTAGCCCCGGCCGGACAGGACGACGAGGCCCTGCTCAATGCCGAACCCGAGGCGCGCTACCTGCAATTCGTCGGCGATGCCGCGTGCCCACAGCGCATCAAGGTCAGCATCGACGATCGCACCGAGGGTGCCTACGCCGACGTGCAGGGCATGGTGCCGTACACCATCGAGCAGAAGGCGAACTGGTCGGGTGACGCGCAGACCCAGCAGCTGCTGTGCCTGAGCCACAGCCCGGTGCTGGATACGAAATCCAACACCCTGTGGTTCGACACGGTGGGCGTGCCGACGCCGCGCGTCAGCTACATCCACACCGAGCGCGGGCGCAGCGAGCGCAACGACAACTCGGAGATGTCGCTGCCGGACGGCGTTGCGGAGTGGATCAACGAGACGCTGCGAAATGGCCCAGCCTCGGGCACGCGCAGCGCCGTGCTGCCCTTGTTCAAGTCGACCCGGAACGTCGGCAAGATCGAAGGCCAGGCGCGGCTGACCGCGACCTGGAGCTTCAAGTAACGCGCATCACACTCAGGCCAGCCCGCGCGCTGCCTTGATCAGGTCGTAGGCGGCGGTGATGTCGCGGGTTCTCTCCTCGGCCATCTCGCGCATGCTCTCCGGCATGCCGCGCGCGGCGAGCTTGTCCGGGTGGTGCTCGCTCATCAGTTTGCGATAGGCCTTCTTCAGATCCTCATCGCTGACCTTGCCGTCCACGCCCATGACCTCGTAGGCGTCGTCGAGTTTCTGCTGTGATGCATTGGTGTGGATGCGCAGGCTGGCCTCTAGCCGCTGCACCTCGGCCTCCGGCAGGCCCAGGCCGCGCGCGATGCGCACGAAGATGCGGTGCTCCTCGGCGTTGACCTTGCCGTCCGCCGAAGCCGCCGCCAGCTGCACCTGCAGGAACATTTCGTACAGCGGTCGCTGGCCGCGGCAGGCCTTGGCGAAGGCGGCGACCTCGGCGTCCAGATCGAAGTCGGCGGCCTTGCCACGATTGAACGCAGCGCGCGCCGACGCGCGACCCTCGGCCGACAGGCGCAGACGCGCAAACAGCGACTCGGCCACGCGCACCTCGTCCTCGGACACGCGGCCGTCGACCTTGCACACCGCGCCCATGACCGCAAAGGTGGCGTCCAGAAAGCGGGTCTGGATGGTGTGTGTGACGGTCTTGCGCAGCGCGCGGCTGATCCACCAGCCAATCAGCACGCCCCAGAACAGGCCTGACCAACGGCCCATGGCAAATCCGATAATGCCGCCCAGCAGAATGAAGAGGTTCATCGTGCGATTTTATCTGGCTGGTCCATGACATGACGGAATTGATCGGTATCAGCGGCGGCATCCTCGCCGGCGGCGCTGGCGCGCGCTTCGGCGGCGCGGACAAGGGCTGGGTGGAATTTCAGGCTCGGCCGCTGATCCAGTGGACCGTGGACGCGCTGCGCCCGCAGGCGGATGAAATTCTGATTTCCGCCAACCGCTATCTGGATCGCTACGCCGCGCTCGGCGCGCGCGTGCTGCCGGACGCCGCGCCCACCGCGTGGGAAGGCCCCTTGGCCGGCATGCTGCAGTTGCTGGGTGCCGCCGCTCAGGACTGGTTGCTGTGCGTGCCCTGCGATGCCCTGCTGCTGCCGGCCACGCTGGCCGCCGACCTGCTGGCGCGTGCGCGGGCCGAAGACGCGGATATCGCCGTGCTTGCGGACGAATCCGGCATCCATCCCACCTTCTGCCTGCTGCGTACGGCGCTGGCCGCGGATGCGCAAACCGCCTTTGCTCAGGGCGAGCGCGCCCCGCGTCGCTGGTTTGCGCGGCATCGCATGGCGCGGCTTGAGGGCGCCGCGCCGCTCAATCTGAATACGCCCGAGGCGCTGGCGGCGGTAAAGTGGCGGCCGTGAATCAGCCCCTGGTCCCCGTTCTGGAATCCGCGCCGCAGTCCGGCCTGCTGCGTGACGCGCGTGGCCGGCACAAGCGCAAGCTGCGCGTGTCGCTGACCGACCGCTGCAATCTGCAATGTCTGTACTGCATGCCCGAGCACCCCAAGTGGCTGCCCAAGGCCGAGATCCTGCGCCGCGATGAGCTGCTGCGGCTGGTGCGCTTGTTCGTGACCGAACTCGGCATCCGCGAAATTCGCCTGACCGGTGGGGAACCGCTGCTACGCCGCGACGTGGTGGAGATCGTGCAGGAGCTGAACGCGCTGCGGCCGCTGGGTCTGGAACGCATCGCCATGACCAGCAATGCGGTGCGCTTGGCACCGGTGGCCCGCGCGCTCAAGGATGCAGGTCTGGACGACCTCAACATCAGCATCGACAGCATCACGCCGGAACGCTTTCAGGCCATGACGCGCGGCGACGTGGTGCCGGTGCTGGCCGGTATCGCTGCGGCGCGCGCGGCTGACATCGGCGTCAAGCTCAATAGCGTCGTCATTCGCGGCTACAACGAAGATCAGGTGCTGCCGCTGGTGCGTTGGGCCTACGCAGAAAAATTATCGCTGCGTTTCATCGAATTCATGCCGCTGGATGGACGCGGGCTGTGGACGCAGGACAAGGTCATCACCGAGGCGCAGATACTCGAACAAGTGCAGCAAGAGTTTTCGGTGGAGCGTCTGCCAAGAACTTCGGAGCCGGCAGAGTATTTTGTGCTCAACGGTGACTACCGCCTCGGCATCATCCCGACGATCTCACGGCCGTTCTGCTCCACCTGCGATCGCGTGCGCCTGTCCGCCATCGGCGAGCTGTACTCCTGCCTGTTCTCGGAACAGTTCCGCGATCTCAAGACCCCGCTGCGCAGTGGTGCCGACGACGACATGCTGGCGCAGACCGTACGCGGCCACGTCTGGCGCAAAGAAGCCGGTTATGCCGAGCGCCAAGGGTATGCCGAGCGGCCGATCACCATGCATCACCTGGGCGGGTGAGCGATGAAGATCGACGTAAGCTTCTGGGGCGTGACACGCCGCCTCGCGGGTACCGATACGCTGTCGCTGGAACTGCCTGCCGCATCGACCGTGGAAGATCTCGCACGGCAGCTTTCGCAGCACGGCGATCTGGCGGCGGAAATGGAACGCTGCGCGTTCGCCATCGGTGACGCCTTGGTGGCGCGCACGCAGATTTTGGAAGAGGGCGATCAACTTGCGGTGTTGCCGCCGGTCAGCGGCGGCTGAGCGGCCTCGGTATGCTGCCGCTATGAAGGTGTCGCAAGTGATGAGGTCTTGAGGATTTATGCGCTACGCCATCGTGATTGAAAAAGCCGCCGCAAATTATTCGGCCTACGTCCCCGATCTCCCCGGTTGCGTGGCCACGGGAGAGAGCCTGGAAGAAGTGGAGCGCGAGATGCAGGCGGCCATCGAGTTTCATATCGAAGGACTGCGCGAAGACGGTCTTCCGGTACCGGAGCCGCTGAGTCGCGTCGAGTACATCGATATTGCGGCCTGAGAGGTTTTGAGTATGGGAAAAGCAGAATTAGAACTTGTCGCCGCACGCATCCAGTCTCAAGCACTGTCTCTCGATGCCTTGCTGGCCGATACCGAGCGCGCCGACTGCGGTGCGCTGGCGATCTTCGCCGGAACCGTGCGCAATCATCACGAGGGGCGCGCGGTGACGGGTCTGGAATACACCTCGCACGTGCCGCTGGCAGAACGCATCATCGCGGAGATCGAGCAGGAGACCTGCGCGAAGTTCGATGTGCCGGTCTGCCGCGTGCAGCATCGCATTGGCTATCTGGGTGTCGGCGAGACCGCGATCATCGCGGTGGTGCGGTCAGGTCACCGCGCCGAAGCGTTCGCGGCCCTGCGCCACGCGGTGGACGCCACCAAGTTCCGCGCGCCGATCTGGAAGGAAGAGTTCTATCCGGACGGCAGCAGCGAGTTTGTGCAGGGCTGCTGCATCGCGCCCGATACTGAAAGCGAAGAGCCCTCTCCCCTTGGGAGAGGGTTGGGTGAGGGCATCTCCGAACGTGGGCAGAGTTCCTTGCGGAAAGGCCCTCACCCCGGCGGGTTACGCCGGAGTGACATTGAGTCACTCCGGCGCGGGGACCCGCCGCCTCTCCCGCAGGGAGAGGGAGACAAGCATGCGTGACATCAGCCTCAAGCCGACGACTCTGCGCACCGCGCGCGCCGCGGGTTTCGTGAAACTGCCGCCAGAGGCCTTGGCACGCGTGATCGAAGGCAGCGTGCAGAAGGGCGATGTGCGCGAGGCCGCGCGCATCGCCGGCCTGATGGCGGTGAAGCGCACGCCGGATCTGCTGCCGCATTGCCATCCCATCGGCGTGCTGCGCGCCGAGGTCAAGGCGACGATCGCCGACGACGGCATTGAGCTCGAAGCCGAAGTTGAAACCGTGTCCGCTACCGGCGTCGAGATGGAGGCGCTGACCGCAGTGTCGGTGGCGGCGCTGACGGTGTACGACATGCTCAAGGCGCACGCGACGGCCGAGCAGATGAAGATCGGCAATATCCGCCTGGTGCAGAAGAAGGGTGGCAAGTCCCAGTACGCGCGCAAGGCGCGCGGTATGAAGGCGGCGATTCTGGTGATGTCGGACACGGTGGCGGCGAAGAAGAAGCCGGATACCGCCGGTGCTTCGGTGCGCGACAAGCTGGCCGAGGCTGGCTTCGACATCGCCGCGTTTGAAGTGCTGCCGGATGAACCCGGGCAGATCGGCGAGCGCCTGCGTCATCACATCGCACAGAAGATGGATTGCGTGATCACCATTGGCGGCACCGGCCTGGGGCCGCGTGACTGCACGGTGGACGTGGTGGAACCCTTGCTGACCACGCCGCTGCCCGGCTTCATGGAAGCGGCGCGTGGCTTCGGTCAATCGCGCACGCCCTACGCCATGCTCTCGCGCGGGGTCGCCGGTCTGGTGGGGAATACTTTCGTGGCCACGTTTCCGGGTTCGCGTCGCGGCGCGGAAGAAACCCTGGCGGCGGTGTTGCCGGGCCTGATTCATCTGCTCGACGTGTGCCGTACCCTGCGTCCGCACGAGGGCGGCTACGAATGAGCCTGCTGTCGATCCGCGAGGCCTTCGCCAAGCTCGACACAGCCATCACACCGCTCTCCGTCGAGCGCATCGCGCTGTCCGCGGCCTTGCACCGCGTCACCGCGACGACCGTGACGTCGCTATGCGATCTGCCGCCGTTCGATCAAAGCTCGATGGATGGTTACGCGCTGCGCGCGAGCGATGTCGGTGCGCTGCCGACACGTTTGCCGCTGGCGGCGACCATCGCGGCCGGCCCGCACGCGCAGGTTCCTGAATTGCCCGCGGGTCATGCCTGCCGCATCTACACCGGCGGATTGATTCCGCGCGGGGCCGACGCGGTGGTGCGCCAGGAATGGACTGAGCGTGATGGCGATTGCGTGCTGATCCAGCGCGCCACGCCCGTAGGGCAGGAGATTCGCCTGCAGGGCGAGGAACTCAAGCACAACACCGCGCTGATCGTGCCGGGGCGACGCTTGAATGCCGGCCATCTGGCCATGCTGGCCATGGCCGGAATTTCTGAGATCGACGTGCGTCGTGCGCCGCGCATCCGCGTGCTGGTCAGCGGCGATGAGGTGGTGGACGCCGGCCGAACGCTCAGACCCGGCGAGGTCTACAACGCCAACGGTCCCTTGATTTGGGCGTGGCTTGCGCGCGCCGGTTACACGCAGGTATCAGTGGCGCCGCTGGCGGATACCGATGAAGCGGTGCGTGACGGCTTGCAGCGCGCGTTTGCGGAAGTCGATCTGGTGCTCACTACCGGCGGCGTGTCGGTGGGCGATAAGGACTTGATCCTGCCGCAGGCAGAAAAACTCGGCGCCCAACGCGTGTTCTGGAAGGTGGCGCAGAAGCCGGGCAAACCTTTATACGTGGCGCGTTACGGCGCCAGCGTGCTGATGGGACTGCCCGGCAATCCGGCCTCGGTGCTGGTGAATCTCGCCAGCTTCGTGCGGCGCGCGCTGGATCTGCTCGAAGCAACTGAAGAATGCGGCCCTCTGTTGCGCATGGGCGTGATCGACCAGGCCGTGAAGCCTGATGCTGAGCGCGACACCTGGCTGCGCGTGCGCAGCGAAGTCGACAAGACCGGCAGCTTGCGTCTGCATCCGCAAACACACCAGGCCTCGCACATGCTGAGCAATCTGGCCGCGGCCGATGCATTGGTGTGGTTGCCCGCAGACAAACAGCCCTTGCCTGCCGGCAGCCTAGTGCACTGGCTTAGTCTGGGACTCTGAAGATGGATCTGGGGATCGCAGGAAAAACAGCCCTGGTCTGCGGATCCAGCCCCGGTCGGGGGCGCGCCGGCGCGCAGGCGCTGGGCGAGGCCGGCGTCGAGCTGATACTCAATGCGCGTTCGAAGGAACGGCTCGATGCGGTGACGCAGGCCTTGAGTCAGCACCTGGGTCGACCGGTGCGCGGCATCGTCGCCGATGTCAGCATGCAGGAGGGACGCGCCAAGCTGCTCGCGGCATGTCCGGCGCCCGATATCCTGGTCAACAACGGCGCGGGTCCGCCGCCGGGTGATTTTCGCGGCTTTGATGAAGCAGCCTGGCAGGACGCTGTGCGCGTGAGCATGATCACGCCGATCATGATGATTCGCGCGGTCGTCGACGGCATGGCGGCGCGCGGTTGGGGGCGCATCATCAACATCACCTCGATGTCGGTGAAGACGCCGGTGCCTTTGCTTGATCTTTCAAACGGCGCGCGTAGCGGACTCACTGGCTTTGTTGCCGGCGTTGCGCGCCAAGTCGCGGCGCAGGGCGTGACCATCAACAATTTATTGCCCGGCCGCTTCTACACCGAACGCTTGCAGGCTTATATCGGCAAGGTCGCCGAACATCAGGGTGTGGACTTCGACACCGCGGTGCAGCGCATGCAAGCGAGCAACCCCATGCGCCGCTTCGGCAAGGTCGAGGAGTTCGGCGCCTACTGCGCCTTCATCGCCAGCCAGCAGGCTGCCTTCGTCACCGGCCAGAACCTGGCGCTGGATGGCGGCGAATACGCGGGTTGGTAGGTGATGGTGGTTAAGCCCGCTCGTCCTTCTCCCCGAGGGAGATGTCACTCCAAGAACTATTCCGGGGGTGGGGGCGCAAGTTGTTCGCAATCACTTCCAGAACCGCGCCAGTTTCCTTGAAAACCTGATCGTTCCAGAACCTGAGCACGGTGAAACCGCTCGCTTTCAGCCAAGCGTCGCGTACCTCGTCGTATTCCTTGTGCTCGCCATGTTGTCCGCCGTCGAGTTCCACGATCAAACGTTTTTCCAGACAAGCGAAGTCAGCTACGTACGGCCCGAGCGGCACCTGGCTACGAAATGTAAATCCGACAATCTGACGATCCCGCAGGTGCCTCCACAGGTAGCGTTCTGTGTCGGTGGCGACACGCCGTAGCTCGCATGCAAACCGCTGGGTCAGTGAATTTCTCATCCAAGCTGCTTGCGCAGATGATTCAAAAAATCGATGCGGGTGATCAGGCCCACAAAGCGCCCGTGGTCCATGACCAGCGCAACATGATCGCGCTGGAAGATGGCCAGCAGGTCCGCAGGATCGGCGTATGCGTCGATGTGTTCCACCGTGTGCACCATCGCCACATTGACGGCGTCGCTGAAACGCGCGGCATCGGCCTGCACATGCATGAGCAGATCGGATTCGTCGAGGATGCCAATAACCTGCTCTCCATCCATCACCGGCAATTGTGAAACCTCAAACAGCTTCATGCGCCGATAGGCGTGCAGCAAGCTGTCGCCGGGCGCCAGCGTGGCGACGCCACCGTCCTGGTAACGCCGCACGATCAGATCAACCAGCGTGTTCTGGCGTGGGCGTTCCAGCAGGCCCTGCTCAAACATCCAGCCGTCGTTGTACATCTTGCTCAGGTACTTGTTGCCGCTGTCGCAGACAAAGCTGACCACGCGCTTGGGCCGGGTCTGCTCACGGCAATAACGCAGCGCGGCGGCGATGAGCGTGCCGGTCGACGATCCACCGAGGATCCCTTCCTCGCGCAGCAGCAGACGCGCGGTGCGAAAGCTCTCGGCGTCGTCAATCTCGTAGGCCTTGCGCGTGTGTGACAGATCGCAGTTCGGCGGAATGAAGTCCTCGCCGATGCCTTCCACCAGCCAGCTGCCCGCTGCCCGCGTAGGAGCTCCGCTGCGGACGACGTCGGCCAAAATAGAGCCGCGTGGATCGGCCAGCACCATCTCTACACAGGGAGCCATGCGCGCGAAGTAGCGCGACAGGCCGGTCAGCGTGCCGCCGCTGCCGACGCCGACCACCACGGCATCAAGTTGCTGCTGCATCTGCGACCAGATCTCCGGCCCGGTGCTGGTTTCATGCGCGAGCGGGTTGGCTGGATTGGAAAACTGATTGATGTAAAACGCCCCCGGAATTTCGCGCGCCAGGCGTTCCGCCACGTCCAGGAACTACTCCGGATGGACGCGGCCGACATCGCAGCGACAGATGCGCGATTCGGCGCCCAGCGCGCGCAGGTGCAAAATTTTTTCCTGCGCCATCTTGTCCGGGATCACCAGGATCAGGCGATAGCCCTTCTGCGCCGCGACCAGTGCCAGACCCAGGCCGGTGTTGCCGGCGGTGGCTTCAATCAGGGTGCCGCCCGGCGCAATGCGACCATCGCGCTCGGCGGCGTCGATCATCGAGCGGCCGATCCGGTCCTTGATAGACCCGGTGGGATTCTGGTTTTCCAGTTTCACGAACAGCCGGCAGCAGCCGGTATCGAGCTTGCGCAATTCCATCAGCGGGGTGTTGCCGATAGTGTCGAGAATCTGGCCTTGCCGACTCATGTCGCCTCCAGCGCGTGGATTCGGGTCCAGCTTAGCGGCTTCGTTGCAGGTGTCGCGCTAGGATGTAGCGGTTCATCTTGCTCATCACCACCGTATGTCTGCCAACGAAAACAATCTGATCTGGATCGACCTGGAAATGACCGGCCTGATTCCGGAACGTCACCGCATCATCGAGATCGCGACCCTGGTGACCGACTCGCAGCTCAATCTGCTGGCAGAAGGCCCGATCATCGCCATTCACCAGTCCGACGAGGAACTCGCCGCGATGGACGAGTGGAACACGCGCCAGCACGGCGGCTCCGGCCTCAGCCAGCGCGTTCGCGACAGCCGCATCAGCGAAGCGCAGGCCGAAGCGAGCACGCTGGAATTTCTGGCGCGCTGGGTGCCGCCGGGCCAGTCGCCCATCTGCGGTAATTCCATTTGCCAGGACCGACGCTTTCTGGCGCGCTGGATGCCCAAGCTGGAACGCTACTTCCATTACCGCAATCTCGACGTGTCCACGGTCAAGGAATTGTGCAAGCGCTGGGCGCCGGAGGTGGCGCGCGGGTTCACCAAGGAATCGGCCCATCTGGCCATGGACGACATTCGCGATTCGGTGGCGGAGTTGCAGTTCTACCGCGCACATTTCATCAAGTCGGCGTCCTGACTATTGCGCAACGGGTCTTGAAAGCGCGCGGCCTGCACCTAGTGTCTTGGCATGCGGCAATCCGCCGCGACATGCCAAAACAGGAGGCCGATATGACCGTCGTTCGTTATCAACAGCAACCCTGGTCTCTGCATCAGGAACTTCTTCAGGAAGTAAGCCGTTTATTTGATCGCGCTGGCGCCAATGATCCGTCCAGCGGCGCGACTGCGGATTGGTCGCCCGCCGTGGATATTGATGAACATCCCGACCGCTTTGTGCTGCGCGCCGATGTGCCCGGCATCGACCCCGCCAGCATCGACGTCACGCTGGAGAAGGGCGTGTTGACGCTGGCTGGAGCACGCGAGCAGAACGTGGACGCCAACGCGCCCGAGCGCCGCCGTGTTGAACGCGCCGTCGGTCGCTTCCATCGCCGCTTCACCTTGCCCGACACCGTCGATTCCGAGGCGGTCAGCGCCAGTGGACGTAACGGTGTGCTGGAAGTGGTGATTCCCAAGCGCGCCCAGGTGCAGCCCAGACGGATTGCGGTGACGGCTTGAGTCACACGCGCTGGGGCGCAAGCGGTTAGTCTCGCGGGGCGCCTGGGGCGCCCCGTTTTTTTTGAAGATCGCTGCGATGGATTACAAGGACTACTACAAGACTCTCGGCGTCAGCCGCTCGGCGTCGGCCGACGACATCAAGAAGGCCTATCGGCGGCTGGCACGCGAGTTCCACCCGGACAAGAACAAGGCCAAAGGCGCCGAGGAGAAATTCAAGGAGGCCAACGAAGCCCACGAGGTCTTGTCCGACCCTGAGAAGCGCAAGGCCTACGACGCGCTGGGCGCGAACTGGAAGGCGGGTGGCGGCTTCAATCCGCCGCCGGGCTGGAATCGCAACTTCCCCGGCGGCGCAGGCAATTTCGGTGGCGCGCGTGGTGGCGGGCAGGCCGGGTTTTCGGATTTCTTCTCCAGCCTGTTTGGTGGCGCAGGTGCGGGTATGGGTGGCGGACGCTCACCCTTCGACGACGACGGCGACAGCTTCCATCGCTCGCCCACCAGCCGCGCGAAGATCGAGATCACCCTGGAAGATTCCTTTCACGGCGGTTCGCGGCAGGTGAGCCTGTCCGACGGCCGCACACTTAATGTGCGCATTCCCAAGGGCATCACCGAGGGCCAGACCATCCGCCTGTCCGAACAGGGGCCGCGCGGTTCTGACCTGATGCTGGAGATCGGATTTGCCGCCCATCCTCAGTTCAGGATCGACGGCCGCAACATCGAGGTGACGGTGAACCTGTCGCCCTGGGAGGCGGCACTGGGCGCCAAGGTGCCGGTGCCGACCCTGGGCGGCGCGGTGGAACTGAATATCCCGGCCGGAACGCAGTCGGGCAAGAAGCTGCGGCTCAAGGGCCGCGGCTTGCCCGGCGCAACGCCGGGCGATCAGACCGTGAGTCTGCGCATCGTCACGCCGCTGGCGCGCGATGACGCGCAGCGCGAGGTGTATGCGGCGATGGCACGCGCGTTTCCGGAGTTCGATCCGCGCAAGATCTGAGCGACGTGAACCACTCTCCGGGGTAGTTGATTCAACCGGGCTCGGCCTCTAGGCTCGCTCAACGCCGTCGCTATAGGTGCGCGGAAAAAACAGCGTCATCAGCGGAGGAGACCGCCACGATGGAAACAAGCCTCACCCCTCTCGAATTTTTCCGTCGCGCGCGCAAGCTGCATCCGGCGCGTGAGGCCGTGGTCAGCGGCAGCTTGCGCATGAGCTATGCGCAGTTCGGCGAGCGCTGTGATCGCTGGTCAGCCGCGCTGATCCAATTGGGGGTGAAGCAGGGTGATCGCGTTGGCACCATCGCGCCGAACACGCATCAACACCTGGAGCAGTACTACGCGGTGCCGCAGCTGGGCGCGATCATCGTACCGATGAACTACCGGCTGACCGCGGAAGATTTCGTGTACCTGGCCACGCACAGCGGTTCAAAAGTGCTGTGCGTGCATCCGGATTATTTCGACGCCGTGGATTCGGTGCGCGCGCGCATGCCCACGGTCGAGCACTTCGTGGCGCTGGAAGGCTCCACCAGGCCTGGCTGGCTGAATTACGAAGAACTGCTGGCGGCGGCATCGCCGGACTTCAAGCGTCCGCACATCGCCGAAGACGATCTGCTGTCGATCAACTACACCAGCGGCACCACCTCCAAGCCCAAGGGCGTGATGATCACGCACCGCAACGCCTGGGTGAACTCGGTCGGCGTGCTGGTGCACTGGAACATGGTGCCCTCGGATCGCTACCTGTGGACCTTGCCGATGTTTCACGCCAACGGCTGGACCTTCACCTGGACGGTGACGGCAGTCGGTGCGACGCATGTCTGCCTGCCCAAGGTCGAACCCTTGCTGATCTATGAAGCGATCAATACCGAAGGCATCACGCATTTGTGCGCTGCGCCGACCGTGCTGATCGGCATCGCCAACGGACCTGAGGCGCAGCGCAAGCAGGTGCGTCGCGGGGTCAAGGTCTTCACGGCCGGGGCGCCGCCGGCTGCAGCAACGATCGAGCGCATGGAAGGCGAGTTGGGTTGGGACATCACGCAGGTCTATGGACTCACCGAAACCGCGCCTTTCATCTCGATCTGCGAACCCTTGCCCGCGCACGCCGAGCTGGACCTGGGTGCGCGTGCCCGGATCAAGTCGCGCCAGGGTGTGGAGCTGATCACCTCGGGCGAGCTCGACGTGGTGGACGAGAACATGGTGCCGGTGCCGCACGATGGCGCCACCCTGGGCGAAATCGTGGCGCGTGGCAATGTGGTGATGAAGGGCTACTACAACGATGCGGAGGCGAGCGCCAAGGCCTTCGCCGGCGGCTGGTTTCATTCCGGCGACGCCGCCGTGGTGCATCCCGACGGCTATATCGAGATCCGCGACCGCTTCAAGGATGTGATCATCTCCGGCGGCGAGAATATTTCTTCAATTGAAGTGGAAGGCGCGCTGCTACGCCATCCCGCAGTGCTGGAAGTGGCGGTGGTCGGCATGCCGCACGAGAAGTGGGGCGAGTCGCCCAATGCCTTCATCGTGCTCAACGCCGGCAAGACGGCAACGGCCGATGAGATGAAGGCGTTTGCGCGCGAAAACCTGGCACATTTCAAAGTGCCGACGGCGTTTCACTTCGTGAAGGAATTACCCAAGACCGCAACCGGCAAGATCCAGAAGTTCGTGTTGCGCGGGAGCCGTGCAGGGATCACCGCGCAGTAGGATTACAGCCAAGGCATGGGCCGCAGATTTCGCGGATTACGCAGATGGTTTCCGTCTTGAATCTGCGTTCATCTGCGTAATCTGCGGAAAAAATTGGAGCTTCGCAGCTAAAGCTGAGGTCGCTTGTCGAACCAGGGATAGGCCTGCTCAATCTGCGCCGCCAAGCGCAGTAGCAGCGCGTCATCACCGAGCTTGGCGCTGAGCATCATGCCGACCGGCAGCCCGTCTGCGTTCCAGTGTAGCGGCAAGGAAATCGACGGCTGGCCAGTGACATTGAACACCGGCGTGTTGGGCATCCACTCAAAGGTTTTGGCCGCCGTCTGCAGCAGGAGCTTGCCGGACTTGATCAGGGACGCAATCGGCAGGCCGTTGAGCAGGGCCAGTTGAATCTGCTCCGAGAGCGAGGCCTGCAGCGCGCCGATTTTGAATGGCGGCATGCCCAAGGTCGGCGTCAGCAGCACGTCGTAATTCTGGAACCAGTGGCCGATGTCGCGCGTGACCCGGTTCATGTGAAGCCGCGCAAGGCCCGATTCCTCGGCACTGACGGCGCGCCCCAGGCGAGCGAGCGCGCGCGTCGCCGGTTCGACCTTGCGCAGATCAAGTCTGCGTCCCAGGGCCTGCGCACCGGCTCGCAGCTCCGCAGCGGTTTCGCCGGTGAGCATGGTGACAAAACTCTGGACGAAGGCCTCGCGATCAATGCGCGGTGCGGCCTCGATCAGTTCATGCCCCAGGTCTTGAAGGTGCTGCACCGTCCCTGCCAAACCGGTGCGACAGTCGGCATGCATGTGCAGGCCGGTCATGGGTTCTGCGCTGAATGCGATACGCAGGCGCGGCGGTGCTTCCTGCAAGCGCGGCAGTACCGGTTCGATATGGGTTGAATACGGGCAGCCGGCGTCGGCGCCGGCGGTAGCATCCAGGGCCGCAGCACTGTCGCGCACGCTGCGCGTCAGCACATGCTCGGTGGCATAGCCCCACCAGGCGTCGCCGCGATGCGGCCCATGCGGAATCAGCCCGCGGCTGGGCTTGTAGCCGACCAGGCCGTTGCAGGACGCGGGAATGCGGATCGAGCCGCCGCCATCGCCGCCATTGGCCATCGGCACGATGCCGGCGGCAATTGCAGCACCCGAGCCGCCGCTGGACCCGCCCGGTGTGTGCGCCAGATTCCAGGGATTTCGCGCGGGGCCGAACAGACGCGGCTCGGTGAACGGCGTCAGGCCCAGCTCCGGCGTGTTGGTCTTGCCGAAGATCACCAGGCCGGCGGCCTTGTACCGACGCACCAGTTCGGAGTCCTGCTGCGGTACGTAATCAGCAAACATCGCGGAACCGCTGCTGGTGACCTCGCCGGCGTAGTCGGCCATCAGGTCCTTGAGCAGGAAGGGCACGCCGGCAAATGGCCCCTGAAGACCGCCCGCAATCTGCTGGCGCGCGCGTGCGTCAAAGCGCCGCACCAGCGCGTTGATCTGCGGGTTGACCGCGTCAGCTCGGGCGATGGCCAGGTCCAGCAGTTCTGCCGCCGTGACATCTCCGCGGGCCACCCGATCGGCAAGGCCCAGCGCGTCGTGCTTGCGATATTCGTCAAACCTCATGGGTGATTCCTAGCTGCGAAAAATGAAGTACACCGCGCCCACCATGCACAGGCCCGCCCAGAGGTAGTCCCACTTCAGCGGCTGCTTCATGTAGATCAGCACGAAGGGCACGAACACCAGCAAGGTGATGACCTCCTGCATGATCTTGAGCTGCGGCAGGGTCAGCGCGGTGTAGCCGATGCGATTGGCCGGCACCTGCAACAGATACTCGAATAGCGCGATGCCCCAGCTGATCAGCGCGGCGATGATCCAGGGCTTGTCGCGCAAGTCCTTGAGATGCGCATACCAGGCCAGGGTCATGAAGATGTTGGACAGCACCAGCAGGCCTGCGGTCTGACCGAGCACAGTCCAGTTCACGATAGTTCCCCGTTAGAAATGGGCAAAAAAAGACCCCGCAGAGCGGGGTCTTCATTGTGCCGCGAAGTGCTTACTCGTCGCTGCCGGCAAAGCCCAGCAAGTGCAGCAGGCTGGTGAACAGGTTGTAG
>JBQTJH010000072.1:0-7352 GCA_052387335.1 Panacagrimonas sp.
GGTTAAGTGATTTCATTCTGTCGTTTTCCTCACTCCTCACCCCTCACAGCTCTAACGCCTTGTTGGCCTTGCGTCGCGCGTCCGCCGGATCAATCAGACCGCGTCTGACCTGCTCCTTCAGACATTGCTCCAAGGTCTGCATGCCTTCTTTCTGCCCGGTCTGGCTCGAGGACTACATCTGCGCGATCTTGTTTTCGCGGATCAGGTTACGGATGGCGGGCGTGCCGATCATGATCTCGTGCGCCGCGATACGGCCGCCGCCGCGCTTCTTGAGCAGGGTCTGCGAAATCACCGCCTTGAGGCCCTCGGACAACATCGCACGCACCATGTCCTTTTCCGCAGCGGGGAACACGTCGACCACGCGGTCGATGGTCTTGGCGGCGGAACTGGTGTGCAGGGTTGCCAGCACCAGATGCCCGGTTTCCGCCGCGGTCAGCGCCAGGCGGATGGTTTCCAGATCGCGCATTTCACCGACCAGGATGGTGTCCGGGTCTTCGCGCAAGGCCGAGCGCAGCGCCTCATTGAAGCCCAGGGTGTCGCGATGCACCTCGCGCTGGTTGATCATGCAGCGTTTGGACTGATGCACGAACTCGATCGGATCTTCAATGGTCAGGATGTGACCATGCTCGTTCTCGTTCTTGTGATTGATCATGGCTGCGAGCGTGGTCGACTTGCCCGAACCGGTCGGCCCCGTCACCAGGATCAAGCCGCGCGGCAGGTCGGCGAGTTCCTTGAATATCGGCGGACAGTTGAGCTCTTCCAGCGAAATGATCTTGGTGGGAATGGTGCGGAACACCGCGCCGGCGCCACGCGCCTGGGTGAAGGCGTTGACGCGGAAGCGCGCCAGCCCCGGAATCTCGAACGAGAAGTCGGTCTCCAGAAATTCGTCGAAGGCCTTGCGCTGCTTGTCGTTCATGATGTCGTACACCATGCCGTGTACCTGCTTGTGCTCAAGCGGTGGCAGGTTGATGCGCTTCATCTCACCGTCGACGCGGATCATGGGCTCGACACCGGCCGACAGATGCAGGTCCGAGGCACCGTTTTTCACGCCAAACGTCAGCAGCTGAGCAATATCCATGAGTCCCCGGTGTTTGACGGTTTCGCCTGATCTCGGCCGACACTAACTACAATCCGCATACCCCGCAAGAAAGCCCGATGAGCTCCATTCAAGAGTCGCTGAGTGGCGTCCGTCAACGCATTTCGCGCGCTTGCGCGAGCGCCGGACGAGCGCCAGACAGTGTGCGCCTGCTGGCCGTTTCCAAAACCGTGGACACTGCGCGAATCCTGGAAGCGCACGCTGCCGGCCAGCGCGCGTTTGGCGAAAATTATCTGCAGGAAGCCTTGAGCAAACAGGCCCAGCTCGGTACGCAGGACTTGGAATGGCACTTCATTGGGCCGATCCAGTCCAACAAGACGCGCGATATCGCCGCGCGCTTCGACTGGGTGCACGGCGTGGACCGCTTGCGTATCGCCGAACGCCTGTCGGCAGCGCGCGCGGACCATGCAAGGCCGCTGAATATCTGCGTGCAGGTGAACATCTCCGAAGAACCAAGCAAATCCGGCTGTCGCCCTGATGACGCCGCTGCGCTGTGCGCGGCCATCGGCCGGCTGCCGCATCTGCGACTGCGAGGTCTGATGGCCATCCCTGCGCCGGCCGACGACGCGCTCAGCGCGCGTGAACCCTACCGGCGGCTGCGCGCGCTGTTCGATGCGATTCGCGCGCAAGGCCAGCCGCTGGATACCATCTCGGCTGGCATGACCGATGATCTTGAGGCCGCCATCGCCGAGGGCTCGACCTTGATCCGCATCGGCACCGCCATTTTCGGTTCCCGTTCCACATCCAAAATCCTCACATGACCCAAGACCAAGCCAAGCGCGAGGCGGCCCGTGCCGCACTCAAATTTCTGCAGCCCGGGGAAATTCTGGGCGTCGGCACCGGGTCCACGGTCAATCACTTCATCGATCTGCTGGCCCCGCATCGGGACGACATCCCTGCCGCCGTCTCGAGTTCCGAAGCCTCCACCGCGCGCCTCAAGGCACTGGGCATCAAGGTGATTGACCTCAACGAGGCCGGCAGCCTGTCGCTGTACGTGGATGGCGCCGACGAGGCCAATCGGCATCTGCAACTGATCAAGGGCGGCGGCGGCGCGCTGACGCGCGAAAAGATTCTGGCGGCGGCCTCGCGCAAGTTCGTGTGCATTGCCGACGAATCCAAGCTGGTGCCGGCGCTGGGCAAGTTCCCGCTGCCGGTGGAAGTGCTGCCGATGGCGCGCAGCTACGTGGCGCGCGAACTGGTCCGACTGGGCGGCGCACCGGAACTGCGCGCGGGTTTTACTACCGACAACGGCAATCCGATTCTGGATGTGCACGGGCTGCGCATCGAAACGCCGATCGAGCTGGAAACACGGATCAACCAGATTGCCGGCGTGGTCACGGTGGGCCTGTTCGCGCACCGTCCGGCGGATCTGCTGATTCTGGGCGGGCCCAAGGGCATCCAGGAGGTTCTGGCTGCACGAAGCTAGGCCGGCGGCGTAAGTCGTCCGCTCTCGCGGATGTAACTCTGCTCAGTGCACCTTGCGCGACTTACCTGCGCGCCGGGCGAAGTCGGTCTGCGGTCGTCCGCCGTGCTCGCTCGTCCAGTTTTTGCGCTGCTGCGGGCCGCGCGAGCCCGCCGGCACCACGCCTTCCGGCAGTTTCATGGCCGAGCGCTTGACCGGCGCGGCGGCGGCCGACGCCTCGGTCCCGTCCTCGGTCTGCGGCGGGTTCGCGGGCTCGGATTGGGTCTTGCTCATGGGTGCATCCATCTGATTGCGTTCAGCTCGGCAGCCAGTTTAGCGCCTGCGTGACTCACGCCGCGCTGTGGCGGCCCGTTATCATCGGCGTCTGCCTCATTCTTTTTTAACCAACGCATTCGGAGTCCGACCATGTTGCGCACGCTTGTTCTTGCTCTGGGCCTTGCCGCCTCGCCCGCTGTGGTCGCCGACACCATGTCTGCCATCAAAGAGGCTGCCAAGCAGCAAGCCAACACGCGGCTGGCGGAAAAGCTGGGCATTCCCACCGCGGCTCCGGCCGACGCCAAGGTGTACTTCCT
The DNA here is from genome assembly GCA_052387335.1 of Panacagrimonas sp. Classification (GTDB taxonomy): domain Bacteria; phylum Pseudomonadota; class Gammaproteobacteria; order Nevskiales; family Nevskiaceae; genus Panacagrimonas. Next base: position 3,092 of record JBQTJH010000072.1, read on the forward strand.
GGCGCCGGCCAACGGCGCCACCGTGAGCAATCCGGTGAAAGTGGTGTTCGGCCTGTCCGGCATGGGCATCGCGCCGGCGGGATCGCAGATCGAGGGCACCGGTCATCACCATCTGCTGATCGACGATCCGAAGGTGGACCTGTCGGTGCCGCTGCCCGCGAGCGAGCAGGTGATCCACTACGGCAAGGGTCAGACCGAGACCACGCTGACGCTCAAGCCCGGCAAGCACAGCTTGCAGCTGGTGTTGGGAGACTGGAAGCACCAGCCCTTCAACCCGACACTGGCCTCGGAAAAGATCACCATCACGGTGAAGTAATCGGTTTTCGCGATCACCTCCACATCGAACACCTCCACATATTGAGAGCTTTCGCATGAAGATTGCCCAGAACACTTTTCTCGTTTCCGGTGGCGCCTCGGGTCTTGGCGCCGCGACCGTACGCATGATCATCCAGCACGGCGGCAACGCCGTGATTGCAGATCTCAACGAAGCCGGCGGACAGGCCCTGGCCGCAGAACTGGGCGAGCGCTGCCGTTTCGCCAAGGTCAATGTCGCCAGCGAAGGCGAGGTGCGCGCCGCCGTAGCGCTGGCCGTGTCCAGCTTCGGCGGCCTGCACGGCGCTGTGAACTGCGCCGGCATCGGCACGCCGGCCAAGGTGCTCGGCAAGGACGGCCCGCTGCCGCTGGACCAGTTCACGCGCGTGATCAACATCAATCTGATCGGCAGCTTCAATGTGATTCGTCTCGCCGCCGAGCAGATGAACAAGCAGGAGCCCAATGCCGAGGGTGAGCGCGGCGTGCTAATCAACACCGCGTCGATCGCCGCCTATGACGGCCAGATCGGCCAGCCAGCGTATGCCGCGTCCAAGGCCGGCGTGGTCGGCATGACCCTGCCTATCGCGCGCGAATTTTCGCGCATCGGCATCCGTGTGCTGACCATCGCGCCCGGCCTATTCGAGACGCCGATGATGGCGGCGCTGCCGCAGGAAGCACGTGATTCGCTGGGCAAGAGCGTGCCCTTCCCGGCCCGTCTGGGACGTCCCGCCGAGTTCGCGCAGCTGGTGCAGGCCATCATCGAGAACGCCATGCTCAACGGCGAGACCATCCGCCTCGATGGCGCGCTGCGCATGGCGCCGAAGTGACCGCGCAGCGGTCATCCTGAGCGTAGCGAAGGATCTCTCGACGAGCCGAGGATCGCCCGTCGAGAAGATTTCTCGCTTCGCTCGAAATAACAGTCCCAATTTTGGAGCCCGCCATGAGCCAGCCCGTGATCGCGTCCAAGACTCCCTTCCCGGTTGATGTCGAAGCCGGCAAGACCTACTGGTGGTGCTCCTGTGGTTTGTCCAAGAACCAGCCCTACTGCGATGGCTCGCACAAGCCGACGCCGTTCACACCGGTGAAGTTCGAGGCGCAGGCATCGGAGAAAATCTGGTTTTGCGGCTGCAAGCAGACCGGCAAGGCGCCGATGTGCGATGGCCGCCACAATAAATTGGGATGAGCGAACCCAGCGTATTCGACGCGCTGGGCGGCGAGCGGGGCCTGCGCCGCATCGTCGATCAGTTTTACGATCTGATGGACCAGGTGCCGGCCTATGTCGGCATTCGTGGGTTGCATCCACCGACTCTGGATAGCTCGCGTGACAAGCTGTTCTGGTTTCTGTGCGGCTGGACTGGCGGCCCTAACCATTACATCGAACGCTACGGCCATCCGCGTCTGCGCGCGCGGCATCTGCCGTTTGCCATCGGGCTGGACGAGCGCGACCAGTGGCTAGGCTGCATGAGCGACGCGTTGCGCGCGTGCGAGGTGGACGCAGACTTGCAGCAGGGCCTGATGAAGGCCTTGTTCGGTACTGCCGACTGGATGCGCAACCAGCACCCGCTGCCGACACCGCCATCTTGATCCAGGGCCTGCTGACACCTCGCCCGCGACCGGTGGCGCTACGGCCGCAGGAGGCCGTAACTGGTCTGACTAGAATCGGCGCATCCCATTTGTCAGCGGAGTTATCCGATGAAACAGACCGTCAATCGCGTGGCCATTCTGGGCGGCGCCCGCATTCCGTTTGCGCGCTCCAACACCGCCTACGCCGAGGCCAGCAACAAGGACATGCTGACCGCCTCGTTTCGCGGCGTGGTGGACAAATTCCAGTTGCACGGTGAGCGTCTGGGCGAGGTGGCGGCCGGTGCCGTGCTCAAGCACTCGCGCGACTTCAACCTGTGCCGCGAGTCGGTGCTGTCCTCGGGCCTGTCGCCGGAGACGCCCGCGTTCGACGTGCAGATGGCCTGTGGCACCGGGCTGCAGGCGGCGGTGAACATCGCCAACAAGATTGCGCTGGGGCAGATCGAATGCGGTATCGCCGGTGGCGTCGACACCACCTCGGATGCGCCCATCGGCGTCAACGAGAAACTGCGCAAGATTTTGCTGGAAGCCAATCGCGCCAAGAACAACTCGCAGCGGCTCAAGGCCCTGGCGAAATTCCGTCCCAGCATGCTGACCCCCGCCACTCCGGCGGTGAGCGAGCCGCGCACGCGCATGAGCATGGGCCAGCACTGCGAGGTGATGGCCAAGACCTGGGGCATCACGCGCGAAGAACAGGATCAGCTCGCGTTCGAATCGCATATGAAGGCATCCGCGGCCTACGAGTCCGGCTTCTACAGCGATCTGATCGTGCCGTTCCGCGGCCTGGAGCGCGACAACAACCTGCGCGCCGACACCAGCCTGGACAAGATGGCCAGCCTCAAGCCGGCCTACGACCGGGTCAATGGCACCCTCACCGCGGCCAACTCCACACCGCTCACCGACGGTGCCTCGGCGGTCTTGCTGGCCAGTGAAGACTGGGCCGCGGCGCGCGGACTCAAGCCACAGGCCTACCTGAGCCATGCCGAAACCGCTGCGGTAGATTTCGCCACCGGCAAGGAAGGCCTGCTGATGGCACCGGCCTATGCGGTGCCGCGCATGCTGGAACGCGCCGGACTCAAGCTGCAGGACTTCGACTTCTACGAAATCCACGAGGCTTTCGCGGCCCAGGTGCTGTGCACGCTCAAGGCCTGGAACGACCCGAAGTTCTGCAAGGAGCGACTGGGTCTGGACCAGGTGCTCGGCACCATTGATCGTTCGCGCATGAATATCCGCGGCAGTTCGGTGGCGCTGGGCCATCCGTTTGCCGCCACTGGCGGACGCATCCTGGCCACCTTGGCCAAGATCGTTGATGAGAATCGCGGCGGCCGCGGGCTGATCTCGATCTGCGCCGCAGGCGGCCTCGGTATCACCGCCATCGTCGAGCGCTGATCCGGCCGAATCTGGTCGAACATCTGCCGGGCGCTTGTCGGCATACTTGTCGGATCAAGTCTCGCGTCGCTCGCCCGGCGCTGGACTCCAGCCGATGGGAGCCCTGCATGAATCTGATGCGAACCAAGCCGGTCGCGGTCGACGCGAATACCGGCCTCAAACGCTGCCTGACGGCGTTTGATCTGACCCTGCTCGGCATCGGCTGCATCATCGGCACCGGCATCTTCGTGCTCAGCGGGGTCGCCGCCGCGCAGCACGCGGGTCCGGCCATCGTGCTGTCCTTCATTCTCTCCGGCACTGCCTGCGGCTTTGCCGCGCTGTGTTATGCCGAACTGGCGAGCGCCGTCGGCGGATGCGGTAGCGCCTACGGCTATGCCTATGCCGGTATCGGCGAGTTCGTGGCCTGGGTCATCGGCTGGCTGCTGATTCTGGAATACGCCGTGGCCACCGCCACCGTGTCCATCGGATGGTCGGGTTATCTGGCCAGCATTCTCGACGGCTTCTTCGGCATCGCCCTGCCGGCACATCTGAGCTCGTCGCCGTCCGAAGGCGGCCTGATGAATCTGCCGGCGATGTTGATCGTGCTGACCTTGGCCGGGCTGCTCAGCTGGGGGGTGAAGGAATCGGCGCGGTTCAACGGCGCCATGGTGTTCGTCAAGCTCGCCACCATCCTGGCCTTCATCTTCATCGCCGGCCAGCACGTCAATGTCGAAAACTGGACCCCCTTCATTCCCGAGCGCGTGATCGACGCCGAGGGCCGCGCACATTACGGCTTGATGGGCGTGACCACCGCTGCGGCCCTGATCTTCTTTGCCTACATCGGTTTCGACGCCGTCTCCACGGCCGGTGAGGAATGCGTGCGACCTCAGCGCGATCTGCCGATCGGAATCCTGGCTTCACTCGGCATCTGCACCGTGCTGTACATCATCGTGTCCGGAATTCTCACCGGCGTGGTGCCGTATCAGGAGATCGATCTGAA
>JBQTJH010000073.1:0-15962 GCA_052387335.1 Panacagrimonas sp.
CGATCAGCGACAGGATGATGAACATCACGATCTTCTCGGTCGCCACCGCGCGAAAGAAATTGGCGTGACTGCGCGTCCAGTCGTTGACGTAGTACACGCCGTCCAGAGTCTCGGCCAGCTGGCGCGACACGGTCGGCGCCTTGAACATGTCGTGCAGCTTCAGGCGCACGCCGGTCACGCCCTCGCCCATGCGATACAGCGCCTGCGCGTCGGCCAGATGAATCAGCACCAGACCGCGATCAAATTCGTACATGCCAACGCGGAACACGCCGGACACGGTGAAGCGACGAAAGCGCGGCAGGATACCGGCCGGCGTGATGTTGGCGGTGGGAATCATCAGATCCAGCTTGTCGCCCGGAGTCACACCCAGAGCCTGCGCCAGTTCCCAGCCCAGCACGATGTTGTACTCACCCGCCTTGAGCGACTCCAAGGTGCCGGTCTTGATGTGCTGACCGATGTCGGACACAGCGGTTTCCTGTTCCGGCAGGACGCCACGCAGCAAGGTACCGGACAGATCCTGGCCCACGCGCAGCATGCCCTCGCCCTCGATATACGGCGCCACCGCCTCCACCTCGGCGTTGACCCGCGCTGCCTCCGCCACCGTCCGCCAGCCGTCGAGCGAGCCGCGATACGCCGAAATAGTCGAGTGGCTGGCCATACCCAGAATGCGCTCGCGCAACTCCTTCTCGAAGCCGTTCATGACCGACAGCACCGTGATCAGCGCCGTCACGCCGATGGCGATGCCGATCATCGAGGCGCCAGAAATAAAGGAGATGAAGTGATTGCGTCGCTTGGCGCGGGTGTAGCGCAGGCCGGCGAACAGTTCGTAGGGATTCCGCATCCGCGCATTGTACGGGCCGCGCAAGCCGACCCGCGCCACACACCCCACCTATCCGCTAGCCTTCGGGCTCAATCAGGGAACAGGGAGCAGCGGTGGACGGCAATGCGACACACACGGCGGACGCCTTCATCACCCGCTGGCAGGGCGTGGTCGCGTCCGAGCTGTCCACCTCGCAGAGCTTTCTGATTGATCTCTGCCACCTGCTCGGCGTGGACGTGCCGCACCCCACTCCGGAGCAGGATTATCTGTTCGAGCGCCCCATCAGCTTCACCCACGGCGACGGCAGCACCAGCGCCGGCCGCATCGACCTGTATCGACGTGGCTGCTTCGTGCTGGAGTCCAAGAAGCTCAAGGCCGGCACCGGAACCAAGGGCTTTGACGAAGCGCTGCTGCGCGCCCGCAGCCAGGCCGAGGGCTATGCCCGCGCCCTGCCCGCGGCAGAAGGCCGCCCGCCCTTCGTGGTCGTGGTGGATGTGGGCACGCGCATCGAGCTGTACTCCGAGTTCTCGCGCAGCGGTGCCACCTACACGCCCTTCCCCGATCCGCGCAGCCATCGCATTTCGCTGGAAGACCTGCGCCGATCCGAGATCCGCGAGCGCCTGCGCAAGCTGTGGACGGACCCACTCGCGCTCGACCCCAGCCGCGAATCCGCACGAGTCACGCGCGAAATCGCCGCGCGCCTCGCCACGCTCGCCAAGAGCCTCGAAGCCTCCGGCCACCCGCCCGCGCTGGTCGCGCAATTCCTCATGCGCTGCCTGTTCACCATGTTTGCGGAAGACGTGCGCCTGCTGCCCGAGCACAGCTTTCGCGATCTGCTGGCCAAGCACCTCGACCAGCCGCAGACCGCCATGCGTATGCTCAGCGTGTTGTGGCGCGACATGGATAGCGGCGGTTTCTCCGGTGCCATCGCCGCCGACGTGCTGCGCTTCAACGGCAAGCTGTTCAAGCACCCGGACACCTTGCCGCTGGACAAGACGCAGCTCGGCCTGCTGATCGAAGCCGCCAAGGCCGACTGGCAGCACGTGGAGCCGGCCATCTTCGGCACCCTGCTGGAACGCGCCCTGAGTCCCGGCGAGCGCCACAAGCTCGGCGCGCACTACACCCCGCGTGCCTACGTGGAACGCCTGGTGCTGCCCACCGTCATCGAGCCGCTGCGCAAGGAATGGAGCGAGGCCCAGGCCGCCGCGCTCGCGCTGCTTGCGCAAGACGGCAAGCACGGCCGCGACGAGGCCGTCACCACCCTGCGCCGCTTTCACCAGCGCCTGTGCGCGGTGCGCGTGCTGGACCCCGCCTGCGGCTCCGGCAATTTTCTGTACGTCACGCTCGAACACTTGAAGCGCCTCGAAGGCGAGGTGCTCAACGCGCTCGACGAACTCGGCTGGCGCCAGACCGGCCTGGCGCTGGACACCGAGCGCGCCGACACCAGCGCTGGCGAAACCGTGGACCCGCACAACCTGCTGGGCATCGAACTCAACCCGCGCGCCGCCGCCATCGCCGAAGTCGTGCTGTGGATCGGTTATCTCCAGTGGCACTTCCGCACGCGCGACAATGTGCAGCCGCCCATCCCCGTGATCCGCGACTTCCGCAACATCGAGAACCGCGACGCCGTGCTGGCCTATGACGGCATCGACTATGTGACCGATGAGCGTGGCGTGCCGGTCACGCGCTGGGACGGCGTCACGTTCAAGCGCTCGCCCGTCACCGGCGAGGACATTCCGGATGACAGCGCGCGCATCCCGCTGGAGCGCTACCTCAACCCGCGAAAAGCCGCGTGGCCGGAAACGGATTTCGTGGTGGGGAATCCGCCGTTCATTGGCAACAAGCGCATGCGCAACGTGCTCGGCGACGGCTACGCCGAGGCGCTGCGCGAGGCCTGGGCCGACGTGCCCGAGTCCGCGGACTTCGTCATGTACTGGTGGCATCACGCCGCGCAGCTCACACGCCACGGCGCGGTGCAGCGCTTTGGCCTCATCACCACCAACTCGATCCGTCAGGCCTTCAACCGCAAGGTCATCGAAGCCGCCTTTCTCCCCTCTCCCGCGGGGAGAGGGGCCGGGGGTGAGGGAGAGTCATCGCGCCAAGACTCTCCCTCATCCGGCCCTGCGGGCCCTCGGCTCCTTCGGAGCCTCAATCTCCCCGTGGGAGAAGGGAAACCGCTCTCCCTGGTCTTCGCGATTCCCGATCACCCTTGGGTGGACACGGCGGATGGCGCCGCGGTGCGGATTGCGATGACCGTTGGAGAGCGAGGCGTCGCCCTAGGTAGATTTGTCGAACTGGTTGCGGAGTCAGAAAGTGATAAGGGTGACTTCGACGTTCAATTACGCGCTCGTATTGCGCGTATCAACGCAGATCTGAGTGGAGGCACCAACGTAACCGGCGCAGCGAAGCTGAGGGCGAATCGCGGCCTTTCCGGCCAAGGGATAAAACTGGTTGGAAACGGCTTCTATCTCGCTGGCGAACAACGCTGCCCGCAGATCAACCCGATTACCGAGCGCCCGGTCGAACGAATCATGGTCGGCCCCAAAGATGTCCTCAATGGAACAGACGGAAGGCCGGTAATTGATTTCTTTGGATTGGACGCATCACAAGCCCGAGCGATCTGTCCCGAGGGGTTCCAGAAGCTGCTTACCGAGGTGAAGCCTCTACGAGATTCCAATTCGCGAAAGTCGATCCGAGAACTCTGGTGGAAGTTCGCATGGGACAGGCCAATGATCCGTAACGGCCTCAAGGAGATAAGCCGCTACGTCGCAACGCTTGAGACGACCAAGCATAGGGCGTTCACGTTCGTGGGCTCAGACCGACTTTGGGACGGATCGCTATTCGGAATTGCGGTCGAACAAGCGTGGCTTCTCGGAGTGCTTTCAAGTACAGCGCACATCACCTGGGCTATCGCGGCAGGAGCAGACCTAGGACCAACACCGCGATACAACAACACTGTCTGTTTCGATCCGTATCCGTTTCCACAAACGTCTGAAGCAAACGAAGCCGTGATTGGCAATCTCGCCGAACAACTCGACGCTCACCGCAAGTGCCAGCAGGCCGCGCATCCGGGCCTCACGCTCACCGGCATGTACAACGTGCTGGAGGCTCTGCGCAGCGGCGCGGAGCTGAGTGCCAAGGAGCGCGTGATTCACGAGCAGGGCCTGGTGTCGGTGCTTGCGTCTTTGCACGACGAACTCGATGCCGCGGTGTTGGAGGCCTACGGCTGGGCGGACCTGCTGCCCACCCTGCGCGTCGCGCACGGCCTTGATCCCGCGCCGGATGCGGCGGCTCGCGACGCTGCCAAACGCACCTTCGACGAGGCCGTGCTTGAACGTCTTGTCGCGCTCAACGCCGAGCGCGCGGCGGAAGAAGCACGCGGGCTGGTGCGCTGGCTGCGGCCGGAGTTTCAGAACCCGCAGGGCCGCGCGCTGGCCACGTCGCAACAAACCGAACTCGACACCAGCACCGAAGCCGAGGTCGATACCCACGCTGCCAAGCCCGCCCACAAGCCGCGTCCCTGGCCCAAGGACGCGGTGGAACAGGTACGTGCGCTGGCGGAGGAACTGTCGATGAGCCCCGTGCGCGTGTCGGTAGACGACATGGCGGCGCGCTTCAGCGGCCGCGGCCCGTGGAAGCAGCGCCTGCCGCAACTGCTGGACCTGCTGGTGGCGCTGGGCCGCGCGCAGGACACCGGCTCGGGCTATGTGGCGGTGAAGTGAATCCACCGGAGCGCACGCGATGATCTTGACGCCGGAGTCCATTGACGAGCTGCTTGCCGCACGCAAGCAAATCGTGGGTATTGCGGCATGGGCGGACGATCCGCCGCGCGAAGGCGCGCTGCAACTACGCCTGCCGCTGGATATCGGCGACAGCCGCACGGGGCTGGAGCTGCGCGCCAATACCAACCGCTACCTCAGCCCGCAGGATGGCTGCCTGTTGCTGATGTATCGCAATGGTGTGATCGAACGCATGAACGTGTTCCCGCCAGCGGCGCATGCCAACCCCTTTCATCGCGATCTACCGAAACCGCTGCGCGGTGTCACGCTGCGAGCCGGCATTCATCGCTACTACTCCTGGTCCTTGAATCGGCGCTGGCCCCGTCTGCCCGGTGACAACCTGAGGGCTGGCGAGGAAATCACCGAACGACTGGACAGCTTTGCCGCCGCGGCCGAATACTTTTGCTCCCGCTGCAATATTTTCGGAGGGGTGCCTTCCCCACCGCACGAACCCCGGCTCGACCTGCGATGAATACTCAAAGCCTCATCCTGGATTCGCTCGCGCCTTATTCGTCGGTGATCCGCGGCGACCTCGGCTACACCGTGGCGACGCAATGCCTGTACCCCAGCGGCGATGCAGTGGCCGTGACGGTGCTTGGCGATCAGGGCCGCTTCCGCATCACCGATCACGGCTCCGGGCACGCGGCTTTGCAGGCGGCCGGCGTGGACGATCCGCGTGGCTTCTTCCGCCGCGCCGGCAGGCTGGCGGACGAACGTGGTCTTAGCTTCAGCGACGGCCAGTTCGTGCTAGACGAAGTGGACGCCGGGCAACTTGGCGCGGGCATCCTGCTGGTGGCCAACGCGAGCCAACTCTGGGTGCAGGACGTGCTCAACGATGTTTCGCGGCGCGTGGAGCGCGACCTGCGCGAGCGGGTGTTCGACTGTGCCAAGCACATCTTCAGCGCAGAACGCGTGGTGCGCGACATGCCGCTGTTGGGCGAGAGCACCAAGTCCTACACGGTGACGCAGGTGGTGCGTCTGGCCGGCGAGCGTCTGCTGCTGATCGAGGCACTGACCCATCACCCGAACGCCATCGCGACGCAGTACTTGAAGTTCGCGGATATCGGCCGTGCGCACACGGACTGGGCGCGCGAGTTCGTGGTGGAACAGCGTGCGAGCTGGAAGGCGGAAGACCTGAACGTGCTGGCGGAGGTATCCGACGGCATCCTCGACATCGAGACCGCGCTCGAACCTCTGCGTAAGCGCTACGCCTAGCCTGGCGCTGGCCTGATGCAAGTCCGTAATGACTGGCGCGGGTTGGGTATCGCCCCAGGCCCACGGTCAGAGGATTGGGGGCCGGGCAGCGGAGAGTTCGCGATTGACTCCAAAGAATTCACGCAAGGCACCGCGCTCAGCGCAGCCGCTGCGCCCAGCGCTGGTAGCGCGGCTTGGCCGGCAGGATCTGCGCGGGATCGAAGCGCGCTTCGGGCTGGGCGCGGATCTGCGCCAGCCAGCGCGCCTCCCAGTCAGCCGCGTGCTCGCTCAGGCTCTCGGCGTCGAACGCAGCGTAGAACTCCGACAGACCGTGGTTACGGATCAGCCAGGCTGTGAAGGAGGCCGCGATCACATACACCTGCCAGGACCGAAACTCGCGCTCGGCGCTGCGGCTGTCATAGCGCTGCTGCGCCATCAGGCTGCTAAGCGGTGGCAGTTCTCCGCTCTGATCAAAGCGTCGCACCCAGGCGTCGTTGGTCTGCCCATACTGCGGAAAGCCGAGCGGCACGCCGCGACCTTCGCGCAGGAACAGCGCTTCCAGCGTGTGCGTGGCCACGCCCTCCTTGAAGAAGAAATTGGATTGGTGACCGGTGGCGTGGTGCGCCAGTTCATGCACCCAGGTTTCCAGCATTTCGTCGGCGTCCGCCGGCGGCACGTACAGATTGGGCCGCGCGTAGTAGCCAATGCCGATGCGGTCGGTGAACACCAGGTTCACCGGTAGCGGCTGATTGACGCCCAGATAGGCATAGACCTTGGGTGCCCAGCGGCGGAACTCGGTTTCGATCTGCGCGCGTTGCGCAGGGGCCATGCGCAACTCGTCAATCACGCGGATCTCACCCGCCGCAGCCGCTACGCGCAACGGCATCGAAGTGATGAGCAGCAACAGGCCGGTCAAACGAAGTAAGCGCATACACAACCGACCGCAAACGCCGTGTCCGCGTTCCCTTCGGGGGCTACTTACTCAGTGGTCAGCAAGTTGGACAACAAGTCCCGCCGCGAAACGGAGCGGCCCTACCATTGAACCGCCGGCAAACGGGTGGCGGCTTGCCGCTACACTGGCGCATGTCGCTCGCCCGCCCCGCCACCTGGCTGGTCCTGTTCACCTGTGTCGCGCTGCTGCTTGCGCGCACCACGGGCGCGCACCTGCACCTGTGTTTCGACGGCCAGGAACCGCCGCGCAGCCTGCATATCGGCGGGCCAGCGCACGCGATCGAGCACCACCTGCCGAACGAGCATGCGCAGGGTCACGATCATGCGCACGCGCATGAGCACGCTCACGAGACGCAACACAGCGACCTCGATCTGCCGCTGTTCGACAAGCTGCTGAGCAAGACCGGCAAGTCCAGCGTGGACTTGCCGCTGCTGCTGTTCGTTCTGCTGCTGTTTGCAGTGCTTGCGCGCGCCGCCGAGCCGCTCCTGCGTCGCGATCCTCGGCGCCTTGAACTGAGACCTCCCCGAACGCTGCGACCGCCCTTGCGCGGTCCGCCCCTGCACGCCTTCTGAACTTTCTCGTCCGCGTTCGCGGACGCTCGTTCATCCCTGCTCGGGAGGCTGCATGTTTCTCTCTTCTCGCGATCCCGCGCTTGCGCGCCGGATCAGTTTTTCTGCGCTGCTGCTGTGCGCGCTGGTTCCAACGGCACGCTCGGCACAAGTCGATGAGCACCCGCCGCATGCGGGTCCGCACTTCACCCTGGCCGAGGCGCTGCAACGCGCCGAGGCGCGTCATCCCCTGTTCGCCAACTGGCGCGCGCAGCTGCGTGCTTCGGAGGCGCGCGGCGTGCAGGCTGCGCAGCGGCCGATGCCGGAAGTCGGCGTGGAGATTGAAAACGTGCTCGGCAGCGGCGCGATCTCCGGCCTGTCTGCCGCCGAAACCACGCTGAGTTTCAGCCAGCTGATCGAGCGCGGCGGATTGCGCGACCGGCGCATCGAGTCGGCGAGCGCGGCGCACGGCCTGCTGCTGCGCGAACGCGAGATCGCGCAGCTCGAGCTGCGTGCAGAGGTCGCGCGGCGCTTCGTGCATGTGCTGTCGGATCAGGCCCAACTTGCGATCACGCAGGAGGCGACGCAGCTCGCGCAGAGCACGTATGCCGAGGTGGATCGAAGGGTGAGCGCCGCGCGCTCGCCGCTGGCCGAGCGTTTCCGTGCGCAGGTCGCGCTGGATCGCGCGCGCCTGGACGAGGAACACGCCGAGCACGAGCTGCTGTCTTCGCGCCGTCATCTCGCCGCAGCGACCGGCGCGCGCGAAGCGGATTTCGGCGCAGCGGAAGGTGATCTGATGCAGCTGCCGCCAGTTGTCGACGCCGAGACCTTGATCACGCAGCTCGAAGCGACGCCGGACTTCCTGCGCTTTGCCAGCGACGCCCGGCTGCGCGAATCCGAGCTGCGGCTGGCGCAGGCGCGCGCAATGCCCGGCCTCAGGCTCGGTGCCGGCGTGCGCAGGTTGGAGGTGCAGGACGATGTGGGGTTGGTATTCAGCGCCTCGCTGCCGCTGTTCGGCGCGGCACGCGAACGCGGCAACGTGCAGGAGCAGCAGGCGCGCATCGAGCAGCTGGCACCCGAGCGCGAGCAGGCCCTGCTCAAGGCGCAGGCGCAGCTATTCGAGCTGTGGCAGGAACTGAATCACGCGCGCCTGGAGTTCGAGACCCAGCGCGACCGCGTGGTGCCGGCGATGCAGCAGGCACTGCAACACACCCAACACGCCTACGAGCGCGGGCGCTACTCCCTGCTCGAACTGCGCGAGGCGCAGACCGAGTGGGCCGCGCAGCGCCGCCGACTGATCCAGTCCGCGGCCGAGTACCACCAGCATCTGATCGAAATCCAGCGACTCACCGGCGCCGCTGCGCCGGGACCGCAGAACGGAAACCCGTCATGAACAAACTCATTTTTATTTTCGCTCTGAGCTTCTTGGCGAGCGCCTGCGGATCGGGCACGGACTCTCACGGCGAACACGCTGATGAACACGGGCACGGACACGCGCACATTGAAGCCGCGCAGCCGGACAAAGGTCCGCATGGCGGACGTCTGCTGGTGGATGGCGCGCTCGCGGTGGAACTCGCGATCTTCGAGGACGGCGTACCGCCCGAATACCGCGCCTGGATCACGCAGGACGGCGCGTTGCTGCCGCCGCACACGGTAAAGCTCGCGGTGGAACTGACGCGACTCGACGGCGAGCGCAACACGTTTGCGTTCACGCCGACGCAGGACTTTCTGCGCAGCGATCGCGTGGTGACCGAGCCGCATTCGTTCTCGGTGCGGGTGCGCGCCGAGCACGCGGGCGCGACGCACGAATGGAACTACGACAGCTTCGAGGGCCGAGTCGAGATCCCGGCCGCGAGCGCGCAGGCCGCGGGTCTGGAAGTCAACAGCGCCGGGCCGCAACGCATCCGCGAGGTGCTGCCGCTGTACGGGCGCATCGTGGTGAAACCGGAGGCGCAGCGCGAGGTCAGCGCGCGCTTCCCCGGCCTGATCCGCAAGCTCACGCGCAATGTCGGTGACGCGGTCAAGGTCGGCGAGGAGCTGGCGCAAATCGAGTCCAATGATTCGCTGCAAACCTATCGCCTCAGCGCACCCATCGCCGGCACCGTGACCGCTCGCATGGCGCAGCCCGGCGAACAGGCCGGGGCTGAACCGCTGTTCCAGATCACCGACCTGTCACAGATCTGGGCCGAGTTGAGCGTGTTTCCGCGCGACGCGGCGAAGCTCGCCGTGGGTCAGGAGCTGCGCCTGCGCGCGGTGGAGGGCGAGCACGGCGCGCGCGGTCGCGTGCTCCGCATCGCGCCGTCGGCGGCGGCGGGCGCGATGCAGGTCTGGGCCAGCGTGGAGGCGAGCAACGCGGCCTGGACGCCGGGCTTGTTCGTGAACGCCGAGGTGCTGATTGGTGGCGCGGATGTGCCGCTCGCAGTGAAGACCAGCGGCTTGCAGACGTTTCGGGATCACTCGGTGGTGTTCGCCAGAGTCGGCCAGACCTACGAGGTGCGCATGCTGGAACTCGGCCGCAGCGACGGCGAATTCGTTGAGGTGCTCGGTGGCCTCAAGCCCGGCACCGAGTACGTGAGCGCGAACAGCTATCTGATCAAGGCCGACATCGAGAAGTCTGGAGCCAGCCATGATCATTGAGCGCTGGTTGCGCTTCGCAATTCACCAGCGGGTGCCGATGCTGATCGCGGTGCTCGCGCTCGCCGCGCTCGGCATCTGGAGCTGGCAGCAACTGCCGATCGACGCGGTGCCGGACATCACCAACGTACAAGTGCAGATCAACACCGAGGCCCCCGGCTATACACCTCTGGAAGCCGAGCAGCGCGTGAGCTACGCGGTGGAGAACGCGATGGCCGGTCTGCCGCAATTGCAGGCCACGCGCTCGATCTCGCGCTACGGCCTGTCGCAGGTCACGGTGGTGTTTGCCGACGGCACCGACATCTACTTTGCGCGCCAGCTGATCTCCGAGCGCTTGCAGGCGCTGCGCTTGCAGCTGCCGCCGGGGCTGGAGCCGCAGCTCGGGCCCATCGCGACCGGGCTGGGCGAGATCTTCATGTACACCGTCGACGCGGGGGAGCCCGGCAAGGTGAGCGTATCCGAACTGCGCGCCGCTCAGGACTGGGTTTTGCGACCGCAGTTGCTGCGCGTGCCGGGGGTGGTGGAGGTCAACAGCATCGGCGGTTACGAGAAGCAGTTTCAGGTGCGGCCTGATCCGGGCCGGCTGCTCGCGTACGGCATCAGCTTTGCGCAGTTGGTGACGGCGCTGGAAGCGAACAACGCGACACTCGGTGCGGGCTATATCGAACGCAACGGCCAGCAGCAACTCATCCGCGTGCCGGGCCAGGCCACGAGCCTGGACGATCTCGGCAACATCGTGATCGCGCAGCGCGAAGGCCTGCCGGTGAGGGTGCGCGAGGTGGCGGAACTCGGGCTGGGCTCGGAGCTGCGCACTGGCGCGGCGACGCAGAACGGGCGCGAGGCGGTGCTCGGCACGGTGTTCATGCTGGTGGGCCAGAACAGTCAGCAAGTCGCGCGTGCGGTCGCGGCAAAACTCGTCGAGGCACAGCGCAGCCTGCCGCCGGGCATCGTCGCCAACGTGGTCTACGACCGCACCACGCTGGTGGACAAGACCCTGGCCACGGTGCGCACGAATCTGGTCGAAGGCGCGGTGCTGGTGATTGCAGTGCTGTTCCTTCTGCTGGGCCATGTGCGCGCCGCGATTCTCACCGCGATGGTGATTCCGCTCGCCGTGCTGATGACCTTCACCGGCATGGTGCAGACGCGCGTGTCGGCGAATCTGATGAGTCTGGGTGCGATCGACTTTGGTCTGGTTGTAGACGGCGCGGTGATCATCGTGGAGAACTGCCTGCGCCGGCTCGCGCTTGCCGGCACCGGCGGTCGCGTGCTGAGCGAGGACGAGCGCCTGGAAACCATATTGCAGGCGACCAACGAGGTGATCCGGCCCAGCCTGTTCGGCGTCGGCATCATCACCGCGGTGTACCTGCCGATTTTCGCGTTGAGCGGCGTGGAAGGAAAAATGTTTCACCCGATGGCGATCACCGTGGTGATGGCGCTCAGCGCCGCGATGCTGCTGTCGCTGAGCTTTGTGCCGGCCGCGGTTGCGCTGCTGATCCGCGGCCCGGTGCGCGAACACGATAACGCGGTGATGCGCGTCGCGCGGCGCACCTACGCGCCGCTGCTGGCCTGGGCGCTGCAATGGCGTGTCGCGGTGCTGTGCGGCGCGCTCGCGCTGATCGCGCTCTCTGCTGCGCTGGCTCTGCGCATGGGTTCGGAATTCATCCCAAGCCTGGACGAGGGCGACGTGGCGCTGCACGCGCTGCGCATTCCCGGCACCAGCCTGAGCCAGGCGGTGCAGATGCAGACGCAGCTGGAATCCACGCTCAAGCAGGCGGATGAGGTTGCGCGCGTGTTCACCAAGATCGGCACTGCGGAAGTCGCGACCGACCCGATGCCGCCGAACGTCGCCGACACCTTCGTGATGCTGAAAGATCGCAGCGAGTGGCCCGATCCGCGTCGATCCAAGGCTGAGGTGGTGGCGGAACTCGAAGCGCTCGCGGCCAAGGTGCCGGGCAACAACTACGAGTTCACGCAGCCGATCCAGATGCGCTTCAACGAGCTGATCTCCGGCGTGCGCGCCGACGTGGCGGTGAAGGTCTACGGCGACGATCTGGATACGCTCAACGCGGTGGCAGCGCAGGTCGAGTCGCTGCTGTCCGGCGTGGCCGGCGCAGCCGACGTGCAGACCGAGCAGTCCACCGGCCTGCCCATGCTCACGGTCACGCCGCGGCGCGAGGCGCTCGCGCGCTATGGCCTGAACGTGAGCGAGGTGCAGACCTTGGTCGCCGCGGCCTACGGCGGTCAGCACGCCGGGCTGATCTACGAGGGCGACCGGCGCAGCGAAATCGTGGTGCGTCTGCCCGAGGCCCTGCGCGCGAATCCTGACGCGATGCTGCGCCTGCCGGTGCCGCTCGCGCAGGGCGGCTATGTGCCGCTGGGCGAAGTCGCGCAGTTGCAACTCACGCTCGGCCCCAACGCGGTGAACCGCGAACAGGGCAAGCGTCGCGTGGTGGTGAGCGCGAATGTGCGCGGGCGCGATCTGGGTTCGTTCATCGCCGAGGTGCAGCAGCGCATGCGCACGCAGCTCGCGCTGCCGGCCGGCTACTGGCTGGATTACGGCGGCACGTTCGAGCAACTGCAATCCGGCGCGCGACGTCTGGCCGTGGTGGTGCCGATCACGCTCGCGATGATTCTGGGCCTGCTGTGGCTCGCGTTTGGCGCGATGCGCGAAGCGCTGGTGATCTTCAGTGGCGTGCCGCTGGCGCTGACCGGCGGCGTGCTCGCGCTGTGGCTGCGCGACATTCCGCTGTCGATTTCCGCCGGCGTGGGTTTCATCGCGCTGTCCGGCATCGCGGTGCTCAACGGGCTGGTCATGCTCAGCTTCATGCGCAGCCTGCGCGACGAGGGCCGTCCGCTGGCGGACGCGATCACCGAGGGCGCGCTGACCCGTTTGCGCCCGGTGCTGATGACCGCGCTGGTCGCCGCGCTGGGCTTTCTGCCGATGGCCTTCAACACCGGCATCGGCAGCGAGGTGCAGCGGCCGCTGGCGACGGTGGTGATCGGCGGGATTCTGTCTTCCACCCTGCTGACCCTGCTGGTGCTACCGGCGCTGTATCGGATGGTGGGTAATGGCCTGAGGCTCAGTCCCAAAGTCTAGGTCCCTGCTATTGGGCCGATCCATCCCGGTGCTATGCTCGCGCCGAGTTTTGCGAGGTAAACCCCCTATGCGCTTGAAATTTATCCTCGTCACCGCGCTGGTCCTCACGGCCAGCGCGTGCGCACAGAAGCCGGCTACGAACGCAGACGCCAGCGCGGCCTCCAGCACGCCCGTCGCAACACCAGCCGAACCGACGCCGACCGAACACAGCGTGGCGGCCGAGGTGCCGGTACCCGCTGCCGAGCCCGCGCCGCCAGAACCCGATGCGCCTTCGGCCGAGACCACCCTAGCCGGGTCTCAGAGCGTGACCATCATCACTGAGGCCAGCGCGCCTGCGACGCAGGACGCGAGCAGCATCAACGAGGCCAGCGCGCCGACGAGCGAAGAGTTGGATATTCCCGAGGCCCCGGCCGTGTTGCCGGCCAAGGGGCTGGACATGGCCGCAGTGGAAAAAGCCTTCGGCACACCGAGAGTGAAGAATCCGACCGTCGGCGGCAGTTCACGTCAGCAACCGCCGATCACGCGCTGGGACTATCCGGGCTTCTCGGTGATCTTCGAGCACGACCACGTGGTGGACGCCGTGCGGCGCAACAACCCAGCGCCGATCCAGGTGTTCGACGGCCTAGCCGGTGCGCCGACGCAGACGCCGTAAACTCCGCTACCCGATTCTGATTTCGCCCCCGGCGCTAGGGCGATATTTGGGTTGTATCGACAAGTCGCCCGATTCAATTCGCGCGTCCAACATCGTGGCGATTCGCCAAATGGTATCGGTGCGCCTTGAACAAGAGACCCTGCGCTGCGACGCACCGCCGCAACTCATCGCCGAGCTGCTCGCAAGACTGGATTCTCAGACGGCAGGAGTATCGCAACCCTGAACCTCGTGCTGGGATACGCGGCGAATGGTTCTTGTGTACAGGCAGGATCCTTGACGGATTTCCGGCGAATGCTGTGGGCACCGACGTTGCACTCCGATCCTTTAACGGTCGCATCGTTGTGGACAACGACCGCAATTGGGCCCAGCAACCGGCGAGGCCATTCGAGTCCCTAACTGGAGTGCGTCATGCAGCCATCGTCACTGTCTTGTCTACCGCTGTTGGATTTATTGTGTTGACCGTTGGCATCGCGTTTCTAATCGTTTACGGCATTTCCATCGCGTAAATTTGACGCCGGTCTACGCGAGACACCCGTCTCGCTGGTACCCCCACATCAGGTTGCACTCAAGTTATGTTGGCCGCAGCGTGAGCAAGCACCTTGCACGTGCGCCGCAGCGGTGGCCGATCTATACGCACCTAACGTCTGCGCGCGACGAGGCCTAGCGCTTGCGCGTGCACGTCGCATTTCCGTCGACTGGCGTCGAATTTCCAGCACGCCTCGCAACCTCATCGAGTGTTGGTAAGACCACGCGCCGTGAATAGTTTGTGACTCAACGCCGTTGATGCGGATTCACCCATCCGCTCATCGGAAGCCAAATGCAGCGCTACAACCTAAGCGGCAGCCGGAGTCCGACTAACGGCTTCCGGTATCGGACGACAGTTACGAATCTCTGCGTCGTCGAACAGCGATTGCAGCGGGAGGGCAAGTCCACTCGCTGCCGCCGCCATGACCACCACGACTCAACGTCGCGCTCTGACTGTCCGAGCGCTCATGCTGACCATATCGGCGATGCTCCTGACTCCCGCTGCAGGCTGGGCCGCTTCAGACATAGAGCTACCCGTGATCAAGGTCTCGATGTCACGCGGTTCAGATGCGGCGGCGGCGTATTCAATCCGCAAGAGCACCGAAAATTTGTACCGTGTAACCGCTGACTTCCGTAGCCCGGACGGCGATCCGCTCCGTGTGAGCTTTGCGATGGAACGTTCGACGAGCCGACAGTCCATGCAGGAGTTCGGTATCTCGTCGGAGGAGATCAACGCGCTGGAACAAGCCTGTCGAAACACGCAGAGTTGCCAGCAGCGCGAATTCGATCAGCGTCTTGCGCAGTATTTCCGCGAACACAAGCTGAGATTGCGCGCTGTGCCCGGCCAGCGTCCGCGTCTGTTTGTCGACATTCCTGCGGTCGTGCGCAACAGCCGCGCTCATGTGGAGCCGGTGTCCGCCGCCCTGCAGCAACTGGCCGCAGAACAAGGACAAGACGCCGCCTGGACTTTCGCATCTGCGGTGGCCATGGTGCAGAGCGGGCTGGAATATCGCACACCCCAGGCGCTCGAAGGCGGCCGACAGACATTGGGGTTTTATACGCCCTCGCGTGCATTAGAGAAGGGCTACGGCGACTGCGACACAAAGTCCGCTCTGCTCGCTTCAATCCTCCAAAACCTCGGCACTTCGCGCATCGTCGGCGTCCGCATCCCCGGACACTATCTGCTCGGCGTCGCAGGTACGCCCGAACCTGGCCAGGCGTTCGTGCAGTACCAGGGCGAAAATTTCGTGCTGCTTGAAGCGGCAGGACCCGCGCAGAGAGCGCTCGGCGAGATCGCAGCCAAGACACGTCTGGCTCTTGAGCGCGGTGACGAGATTCGCTTCGATCCAATGTTCTAAGGACTCTTTATCCGGTCATCCTTCTGCTAGGGTCTGTTGACATATGTTTAGTCGCTGCGTTGCGAGTCCAAAATCCCGCCAGGCAAGGCGCGACTGACGAGGTTTGGTCATTCCAAATGAGGAAGGAGCAACGCCGCATGGCGGAATTTTGGCCGCAACCCGAAGGGGCGGGGCCGTTTTCGCCCATTGCGGCGTCAGTCGCTCCTTATGTACGTCGAGTACATCGCGTCACTCCTTTCTTGCACTGGGCGAAAACGACCTCCGCCGCAGCGATCAAACATATGTCGAACCTATCTCAAAACCCTATTCGCGCTGGGGTGATGGTCATAAACTGGGTTCATGCAGCGATTGAGCGATGCGCATTGGGATCGGATTCGGGATCATTTTCCCGAGGAGCAGTATC
>JBQTJH010000074.1:0-6761 GCA_052387335.1 Panacagrimonas sp.
GCGTGCTGGTTTGGTCGGGGGTGCGCCGATCCAAAAAACTTTTTTTTTTGCTGGCGCGGCGCAGCCGCGACCGAATGCAAGGCGGGCCTGTGAAGATCATCCCTGGCCTTACTTCAATCTTCCTCAGTTGTTTGCCGCCCAAACCTGACGTGGCGGCGTGGCCAGCGTCCGGCGCAGGGAGAACCACCCCAACAGACTCACCAGCACCGCACCTCCCAGCGTACCGGCCAGCCAGAGGGTCAGGCTGAATTGGTACGGCAGTTCAAATACGCGCTGGGCCAGGCTCCAGCCCAAGGCTTGGGCAGCGGCGGCGGCTACAACGCCGGCGATCAAGCCTAGCGCGGCGTATTCAGCCAGCAGGCCCAGGCTGATGATGCGGTTGCTGGCGCCCAGGGTTCGCAATAACGCGGTTTCGCGAATGCGGTCGGCACGGGTGCCTTCGATGGCAGCAAGCAGGACGGTCAGGCCCGCGGCCAGGGTAAACAGGAAGATGAATTCCACCGCGCCCACCACACGCTCGAGAATGCCGCGCACCTGAGCCATGGCGGCGTCCAGGTCCAGCGCGGTGACATTGGGGAACGCGCTGATCAGCTCACGCAAAACGGGGCGCTGATCGGGCTTGAGATGAAAGCTGGTCAGCCATTGCGCCTCGCTGCCCTCAATCACGCCCGGCGGCACCACCAGGAAGAAGTTGGGGCGAAAGCTGTCCCAGCTGACCTTGCGCACGTTGTAGATGCGCAGTTCGACCTCGCGGTCGGCAATCTGCAATTTCAGCGTGTCGCCCAGTTTCAGGTTGAGCCGCTCGACGGCGTAGTCGTCCACGGACAGCCACGGCTGGCCTTGCGTATCGGTAGGCCACCAGTCGCCGTCCAGTAGTTTGTTGTCGTCACCGAACTGATCGGTCCAGGAGATATTGAATTCGCGATTGATCCAGCGGCGCGTTTCTTCGTCGTCAAAACTTTCTGCGGTCACCGCCTCGCCACGCAGTTCAACCAGACGCGCGCGCGTCATGGGCCACAGACGCAGATCGGCCACGCCACGTTCGGCAAAGAAGGTCTTGAGCGGGTCTACCTGGTCGGTCTGGATATTGATGAGGAACTGGTTGGGCGCGTCAGCCGGCAAGCGTTTCTCCCAGGTGCTGAGCAGGTCGCTGCGCACCACGCCCACCAGCAGCAAGGCGAGCAGTGCCAGCCCAAGCGCAACCGCCTGACCGACGCTTGCCGCGCGACGTCTGGCGATGTTGGCCAGGCCGAAGCGAATTGCGGTGCCGCCCTGTGCGCGCAAGCTCGCCAACAGGCGCACCAGCGCCCAGGCCATCAGGCCCAGCAACACCGCCGCGCCCGCGCTGCCCACCATGACGATGGCGGCCAGCTTGAGGTCTCCGGTATGCAGCGTGACCAAGCCCGCCGCCGCCAGCGCCGCAATCAGGGCGGTGATGCGACTGCTGGTGGTTTGTACGTCGCGTTGAAACACGCGGATGGGCGGCGTGTGGCGCGCGGCCAGCCACGGCGGCGCGGCAAAGCCGAACACCAGCAGCAGCGCCAGGGCCAGACTCCACAATCCTGCGAACGGATTCACCGACGGCAGCGGCGCGCTCATCAAACCCACTGCTGCGGCCGCCACCACGCCCTGCCCGATCAGGCCCACGATCAAGCCGACACCGCCGGCACCCAGCGCCAGAATCAGCAGCCGCGTCAGGCTTTGGCGGCCAATTTGTTTTGAGGTCGCGCCCAGGGCCTTGAGCACGGCGGCTTCGTCGCGCAGACGCAGGCCGTGTTGATGTGCAGAGGCGGCGATGGCCGCACCCGCCAGCAGCATGGCGGAGAGCACGGCGATATCCAGAAATTGCTTGGCACGCGCGATGGAGCCACGAATTTCCGGGCGTTCGTCCTGCGGCGTGCGCAGACGCACGTTGTCAGGCAGTTCAAGCGCGCTCAATTTCTGGATGACTTCCGGTGCGCCGCCCAGCATCAGCGTGTATTGCACGCGCGAACCGCTGGTGACCAGTCCGGTGGCCGCAAGATCGGCGCGGGCAATCAGCACACGCGGGGCCAGGTCAGAGAAACCACCGCCGCGATCCGGTTCATACGCGATCAGGCGCGTCACCCGAAAGCCGGAGCGGCCCAGTTGCAGGGTCTGGTTGAGGCTCAGTTGCAAGTCTTGCCACAGGCGCAGATCCACCCAGGCCTCGCCCGGCGCCGGTCCGCCTGTTTCGGTGCGCTCTTCGCCAAACGGTTGCATCACCGTGCGCAGTGCGCCGCGCAGCGGGTAGTTGGGGTCCACCGCCTTGATTGAGGCCAGCGACGAGCGCTCGCCAAAAAACGCGACGCTGGGAAACTGTACGAGCTGCGCCTGTTCCAGGGGCAGCCCCTGAATGGCCTGCGCCAGCTCGGGCGGTAACGGATCACGCGAACGGATTGCCGCGTCGGCGCCAAACGCCTCGCCGGACTGATCGTTCAGCGCACGCGCAACGCGATCACTGAACAGGCTCACCGCGCTGCTCGCCGCCACCGCGATGGCCACGGCCAGCGCCAGAATCAAAAGTTCGGGAGTACGCAGCCAGCGGCGGAGAAAGGACATCGGATGGTTCTGCTGGGTTTCGTGTTGTAGGCCTGAAGGCCGACTTACGAAAGAGGATATCTGTAGGTTGGCCTTCAGGCTGAGGTGTCCCCACATTTATTCTGGCAGGGGCGGCAACTGCATGACGAGCGTCTGGTTCATTCGCTTGCCTTTTTGCGTTGTGCGTGCGCCGCGCTGGAGCGCTTTTTTTCACTAATGCGCGCCAGCGCCGTACGATACGGCCTGACCTCATTCCGCACCGTGACTGCGCATCGCTCAGGCTCTTCCGAACCCGCCGTCGCCCTTATCAGAACCCAAGACCATGTCCACACAGCCCACCATCATCTACACCCTGACCGACGAGGCTCCGCTGCTCGCCACGGCCGCCTTTCTGCCCATCATCCAGACCTTCGCCTCGGCTGCAGGCGTCAAGGTTGAGCCAAGCGATATCTCGGTGGCTGCGCGCATCCTGGCGACGTTCCCCGAATACCTGCGCGAAGACCAGCGCGTGCCGGACCACCTCGCCGAACTGGGCAAGCTCACGCTCAAGCCCGAGGCCAACATCATCAAGCTGCCCAATATCAGTGCGTCGATCTCGCAGCTCAAGGCCGCCATCAAGGAGCTGCAGGACAAGGGCTACGCGATTCCGGATTACCCGGAAGCGCCGAAGACCGACGAGGAGAAGGCCATCCAAGCACGCTACGCCAAGGTAACCGGTTCAGCGGTGAACCCGGTGCTGCGCGAGGGCAATTCGGACCGCCGCGCGCCCAAGGCGGTGAAGGAATACGCCAAGAAGAATCCGCACTCGATGGCGCCGTGGAGCCAGGCCTCTCGCAGCCACGTGTCGCACATGCACCACGGCGACTTCTACCACGGCGAAAAGTCCATGACCCTGGACCGCGCGCGCAACGTGAAGATGGAGCTGCTGACCAAGAGCGGCAAGACGCTCGTCCTCAAGGAGAAGGTCGCGCTGCAGGACAAGGAAATCATCGACAGCATGTTCATGAGCCGATCCGCCTTGCTCGAGTTCTACGAAACGCAGATCGAGGACGCGCACAAGACCGGCGTGATGTTCTCCCTGCACGTCAAGGCGACGATGATGAAGGTGTCGCACCCGATCGTGTTCGGCCACTGCGTGCGCATCTTCTACAAGGACGCGTTCGAGAAGCACGGCGAGCTGTTCAAGGAGCTGGGCATCAACGTCAACAACGGCATGGTCGATCTGTACAACAAGATCACCTCGCTGCCGCAGAGCAAGCAGGACGAGATCAAGCGCGATCTGCATGCGTGCCACGAGCACCGCCCGGAGCTGGCGATGGTGGACTCGGCCAAGGGCATCACTAATTTCCACTCGCCCAACGATGTGATCGTGGATGCCTCCATGCCGGCCATGATCCGCAACGGCGGCAAGATGTACGGCGCCGACGGTCGTCTCAAGGATGTGAAGGCGGTGATGCCGGAATCCACCTTCGCGCGCATCTATCAGGAGATGATCAACTTCTGCAAAACCCACGGCGCGTTTGACCCCAAGACCATGGGCACCGTGCCCAATGTGGGCCTCATGGCGCAGCAGGCCGAGGAATACGGCTCACACGACAAGACCTTCGAGATTTCGGAGGACGGTGTGGCCAACATCACCGATCTCGACACCGGCGAAGTGCTGATGTCGCAGAACGTGGAGACGGGCGATATCTGGCGCATGTGCCAGGTCAAGGACGCGCCGATCCGCGACTGGGTCAAGCTGGCGGTGACGCGTGCGCGCAACTCGGGCATGCCGGCGGTGTTCTGGCTCGACGCCTATCGCCCGCATGAGCACGAACTGATCCAGAAGGTGGTGAAGTACGTGCAGGAGTACGACACCAAGGGCTTGAAGCTGGAGATCATGTCGCAGGTGCGCGCCATGCGTTACACGCTGGAGCGCGTGACCCGCGGCCAGGACACGATTTCCGTCACCGGCAACATTCTGCGTGACTACCTCACCGACCTGTTCCCGATCATGGAGCTGGGCACCAGCGCCAAGATGTTGTCGATCGTGCCGCTGATGGCCGGCGGCGGCATGTATGAAACCGGCGCCGGCGGTTCAGCGCCCAAGCATGTGCAGCAGCTGGTGGAGGAAAACCATCTGCGCTGGGATTCGCTCGGCGAATTCCTGGCGCTGGCCGTGAGCCTGGAAGACCTCGGCATCAAGACCGGCAATGCGCAGGCCAAGATTCTGGCCCAGACCCTGGACGCCGCCACTGGCAAACTGCTCGACACCAACAAGAATCCCTCGCCCAAGACCGGCCAGCTCGACAATCGCGGCAGCCAGTTCTACCTGGCCTTGTACTGGGCGCAGGCGCTGGCCGCGCAGACCGAAGACGCGGCGCTGGCCGCGCGATTTGCGCCACTGGCCAAGACGCTGGCAGACAACGAGCAGGCCGTCGTTGCCGAACTGACCGAGGTGCAGGGCAAGCCGGTTGATATCGGCGGCTACTACCTGCCAGACCCGCAGAAAATGTCGGCGGTCATGCGCCCGAGCAAGACGTTCAACGCCGCCCTGGCAATGACGGGGGCCTGAGCAGAACGAAGATCGAGTGACGCTGATGCAGAACGCCTGCAAGCAGGATCAGCTCACCCGTCGCCTGTGCCGTCGAATTCGCGTATCGCATGCTTTGGACAGCGTAGTGCTAGGGAAACCCTGCACAGGCTCAAGTTGAGCTGACGAAGTTGAAGCTGTGAGTGCTGAAGACGGATTTGGGACCTGTCGAACCCTGATCGGGGTGTTTTGCCTGCGATTCGGGGGTCAATTGCGTATTCCGCCGATGTCGGTCCCCGAATCCGCGTGATGTCGGTCCAGTGATCCGGCGCAAGCCGGTCCAGTGGGGTACGGGACGGTGAATTCTGTGGGTAGGTGGATGCGGCCCGTCAATTCGACGCTGCGGTGTTCGACTTCGTGGTCCTGCGTTTGCGCATCGATTCGCCGCTGAGGTTGAGCCGGTAGGCGTTGTGCACGAGCCGGTCGAGGATGGCGTCGGCCAGGGTCGGGTCGCCCAGATACGCATGCCACTGCTCGACGGGAAGCTGGCTGGTGATCAGCGTGGATTTCTTGTCGTAGCGGTCGTCGAGAATCTCCAGCAGGTCCCTGCGCGTCTGCTCGGTGAGCGGTGTCAGCCCGAAGTCGTCGAGGATCAGCAGATCGACTTTGGCCAAGCTGCGGAAGAAGCTGGAGCGGTTGTTCATTGCCGTGGCGCGCGTGAGTTCGTCGATCAGGCGCGGCAGGCGGTAGAAACGCACCGTGTGATCGATCCGGCAGGCCGCATGGCCGATGGCGCAGGCGATCCAGGACTTGCCGACGCCGGTCGGGCCTGAGATCAGTACGTTGAGATGCTCGGTGATCCAGGCCAGGTTCGTGATGGGTGCCAGCGTCGTCTTCTGCAGGCCACGCGGCGTGCGCGTGTCGAGGTCTTCCAGGCAGGCGCTCTGCGCGAGCTTGGCCCAGCGCAGGCGCTGGCCCAGGCGTTGCGCCTTGCGGTCGTGGGCTTCGTGCTGGAGCAGTAGCGCGAGGCGATCCTCGAAGGGCAGCGCGGCCGTGTCCGGACTGGCAAATTGATGTTCCAGGGCGGTGGCCATGCCGCGCAGACGCAGGGCATGGAGCTGGTCAAACAGGGGGTTGGGTAGCAAGAGGTTCTCCTCACTGGTAGTACGACGGCCCGCGCAGGTTGTCGTGCGCGGGGATGGATAAACCGGGAAGCTCGCTCTGCACCGGGGCCTGGATCAGCGCGCGCAAGGTGCGATAGCTGGTGCTGCCCAAGGTCAGCGCGCGGGCACAGGCCGCTTCCAGGCGTGCCGGATCAAAATCCTTGGCCAGACGCAGGATTCCCAGGGATCGGCGCGCTGAAAGATCTCCACGCCGGAGGCGGTGAGGCGCACATCGACGGTCTTGCCGATCAGCGCGTGCGGCACCGAGTAATACCGGCGCTCGATCTCGACGTGATAGTCGAGATGCACCTTGGCTTTCTTCCAGGTCGCATATTCGTAGGGCGAGGCCGGCAGGGCGCGCAGTGCCCCTCTCTCCGCAGCAAAGACGCTCGCCCGGCGGGTTCTACCCCGTTTTTACGGACACTTCAGAGAAGGCCGATGATGGCCACAAGGAGTGTTTATGTCGAAGCGAAGGAAGTACAACGTTGAGTTCAAGCGTGGCGCGGTGGAGCAGGTTCGGCGGG
>JBQTJH010000075.1:0-1986 GCA_052387335.1 Panacagrimonas sp.
ATGAAGCGCACCTGCTCGCGCGTGGCCTTGTACAGCATCGACAGGATCATCACGTTGATCGCCACCGATTTGCCGGCGCCGGTGGTACCCGCCACCAGCAGATGCGGCATGCGCGCAAGATCAACCGATACCGGGTTCCCGGCGATGTCCTTGCCCAGCGCCATCGACAGCGGCGAGGTGGCGTTCTTGTACGCCGGCGATTCCAGGATTTCACGCAGCGCCACCATCTCGCGCTTGGTGTTGGGGATTTCCAGACCGACGAAGGGCTTGCCTTCGATCACCTCGATCACGCGCACACGCGACACCGACAAAGAGCGCGCCAGATCGTTTGACAGGTTGGTGATCTGTGCGCCCTTCACGCCCGGCGCCGGTTGCAGCTCAAAGCGCGTGATCACCGGACCCGGCGTGGCGGCGACCACCTGGGTCTTGATGCCGAAGTCGGCCAGATGGCGTTCGACATCGCGTGACAAGCGTTCCAGTTCCTCGTTGGTGTAGCGCTTGCCGCTCTGCCGCGCTGGATCGAGCAGGCTCACCGGCGGCAGCGGATCACCGTCGAACACCGTGCCCATCAGCGCATCCACGCGCGGCTTGCGCAGCGGACGCGGCTTGGCCGCGCGCTCCTCGCTGACCAGGTCCAGATCAGGCGTCGCTGCGCCCAGGCGCAGCTTGGCGTCGACGGCGGTCTCGCCTTCGTCTGTATCCAGCAGCTGGCCTAGATCCGGTGTCTTGCGCTTGATCGACTCGCGCCGTGCCGGCTTGGCGCGAACCTCGGGCTCGTCGTTGATCAGGTCCAGCAGCGGGTCCGCGTCCTCGACCTTGGGCCGGCGTTTGGGTATGCAGCGCAGCATCGCCTCGCCGACGCGGTCGATCACCGCAATCCAGGAAAACATCAGCGCAAGCGGCGCGGCTGCCAAGAACAAGGTGAGCAAGCTCAGCGACGCCCCTAGCGGCTTGAGCGCCTGCACGAACCATGAACCGATGATCTGACCGGCGATACCGCCGCCGCCCTGCGGCGGAAATGAAGGCCATACCCCTGCATGCAGTGCGCACAGAGCCGACAGCGAGGCCAGCATCACGATCCAGGCCGCGGCGCGCGCCAGCGCAGGGACCGGCGTGATGATGGACACCGCGCGATACAGGCGCACGCCGATCACGCACACCCCCCAGGGCAGCAGAAAGGCGACGTACCCGAACAGGCTGAGCAGAACGTCGGCCGACCACGCGCCGACCGGGCCCATCAGATTCTGGACAGGAGCACCGGTGCCGCTGGAGGTCCAGCCAGGATCATTGGCATCGAAGCTGATCAGTGCGGACAGCAGAAACAGGCTCAGGCCGATGCAGGCCAGCAGGCCGGCTTCGCGCGGCAGCCGTTCCAGCCAGCCCGGGTCGCCGGGTTCAACGGTGGCCTGGGATTTGCTTTTCGACACGGAGGGAATGGATGCAGGCAGGGACGTAAGCTCGGGCCGGAGACGAATCAAAACAAGCTTTCCGGACTGAAGGTCTGCAGGAGCGGACCGCGGGCACGAGTATAACAACCGCAGTCTTGAAATCTGCCGTTAAAGTCATATCACGGTAATACGCGTGGCGACACGCTTGATAGGAGACACGCTATGCAGATCCGGCACTTTCTTCTGACCACCGACGGCGGTATCCGCGAGTTCAGCGCCGAGCAGGCTGCGAGCGTCGCTGCAGGGGCCAATACGCTGCCGGAGTTTGCAGAACGTCGGGTGCGCTACCTGCAGGTGACGGTCG
Source organism: Panacagrimonas sp. (assembly GCA_052387335.1). Lineage (GTDB taxonomy): Bacteria > Pseudomonadota > Gammaproteobacteria > Nevskiales > Nevskiaceae > Panacagrimonas. The sequence goes on from JBQTJH010000075.1 coordinate 1,753, forward strand.
ACGACGACAGCGGCAGCGAGCTGCGTATCCAGACGGCCGGCGCCGCGATCGAGTTCGACGGCGAGGGCAAGATGAAGCAGGCCAGCGCGCCGACCGACGAGGAAAAGATCAGCCGCTTCGAACACGACGCCGTCATCCAGTGGACCTTGAAGAACATTCCGCAGGTCGGACCCATATTCCATTGTTCTCCGCGCCGCATTCGTGAAGCTGCGCTATGTGCGGCGCCTCGACGCG
>JBQTJH010000076.1:0-1529 GCA_052387335.1 Panacagrimonas sp.
ATTGAAGTCGTTGATGTAGCTGCCGCCCAGAAACGTCTGCAGCGAGGAAAAAATATCCGAGATCGGAATACCCAGAGTCTTGGCGCGCTCCCGATCAATGACGTACTCGATCTGCGGCGTGTTGGGATTGAACAGGGTGAACACGCGCGCCAGCTCCGGTCGCGCACGCGCATCGGTCACCAGACTGTTCATATTGGTGACCAGCGTGTCCAGCGCACCACCGCTGCGATCCTCCAGAACCATCTCGAAGCCACCGCCCTGACCGATGCCGGGAATCGACGGCGGGTTGACGATGAGAAACGTGGCGTCGCGAATCTTGCTGGTCTCCTGGGTGATCTGCGCCAGGATCTTGGCCGCGCTCTGCTCCGGCCCGCGCTCCGCCCAGGGCTTGAGCGACAAAAACGAAGTTCCCGAGGACGAACTGGTGATGCCCGCCAGCGCATTGAAGCCGTTGATCTCGATCACGTCGGCCACGCCGGGAATGCCGCGCACAATCTGATCGTACTGCTTCATCACCGCTTCGGTGCGCTGCAACGAGGCACCCGGCGGCAAGGTCGCCGTGATCAGCAGATACCCCTGATCCTCTTCGGGCAGAAAGCCACCCGGCCGGGTAAGGACCAGATAGCCCGCAGCCAGGGTCACGACCAGGAACACCGCAAGACCGATCGCGGATCGTCGAATCGCCGCCTGCACCGTGGTGCTGTAGGCCGCGGTGGCGCGCGCGAAGCCGCGATTGAAGGCCCCGAAAAAGCGACCCAGCACGCCCGGCAAATGAGACTCCTCGCTGGGCTTGAGCAGCAGCGCACATAACGCCGGTGTAAACGTCAGCGCCACCACCGCCGAGATCAGCACCGACACCGACAAGGTGATGGCGAACTGCCGATAAAACTGTCCGGTCAAGCCAGGCAGAAATGCGGCAGGAATGAATACCGCGGACAGCACCAGCGCGATGGCCACTACCGGTCCTGCGACCTCGCGCATCGCCTCGCGCGTCGCCTCGGGTGCAGCCAGTCCCTTGTGATCCATCTTCGCCGTCACCGCCTCGACCACGACGATGGCGTCGTCCACCACCAGGCCGATGGCCAACACCAAGGCGAACATGGTCAAGGTGTTGATGGAAAAGCCCAGCGCGATGAACACGCTGAACGCGCCAATGATGGAGATCGGCACGGCCAGCATCGGAATCAGGGTGGCGCGCCAGCTCTCCAGAAACAGAAACACCACGGCGAGTACCAGCAGGCTGGCAACGACCAGGGTGTGCATCACCTCGTAGATGGACTCGGAAACAAACGTGGTGGTGTCGAAGGGAATCGACCACTCGATTCCCGGCGGGAAGGTCTTGGATAGCTCCTTGAGCGCATCCTCCACGCCGCGCTTCACGTCCAGCGCATTGGCATCGGGCAACTGGTAGATGCCGATGCCGGCCGAGGGCTCGCCGTTGAGCATGTTGGAACGCGTGTAATCGGTGGCGGCCAGCTCCACGCGGGCGATGTCCTTGAGTTGCACCAGCGCGCCATCGGACTGCGCAC
>JBQTJH010000077.1:0-10346 GCA_052387335.1 Panacagrimonas sp.
CAACCGCTCGCCGGGATTAAGCGGCGAGGGCGTAGTTAGCGTCGTTCGCAACTAGCTTGTTTGCACGGCGTTTAACGAGTGGCTATGCAACTCGGCATGCACGTCGGATTTCCAATCACCGTCGAGCCCAGATCAGCCCCGTTGTGCGCGATAAGACTAACACGCGGCGATGCGGTTCCCTGAAAAAGCGGTCAGCGAGCGCTAATTCCTCGCTCGCATGATCCGCCCTTTCTCTCGGGCCCAGTCCTTGTCCTTCTCGTCGGCGCGCTTGTCATGCTGCTTCTTGCCCTTGGCCAGACCGATTTGCACCTTGGCCAGGCCGCGCGTCCAGTGCAGGTCCAGCGGCACGATGGTGTAGCCGGCGCGTTCGACCTTGCCGACAAGTTGCGATAGCTGGCGTTCGTGCAGCAGCAACTTGCGCGTGCGCGTCGGGTCCGGGTTGACATGAGTGGAAGCCTGCTTGAGCGGGATGAAGTGCGCCCCGATCAGATAGGCCTCACGATTCTTCAGCACCACATAGGCTTCGGTGATCTGGGCGCGGCCGTCACGCAGGCTCTTGACCTCCCAACCCATGAGAACAATTCCGGCTTCGAAGCTGTCCTCAATGAAGTACTCGTGTCTTGCGCGCCGGTTCTGGGCGATGCTGCGAGGCTGCGAGTCGGCGTCATCCGCTATCTTTTTCTTCTTGTCGCTCATGGCCGCAAGTATACGGCGCGGGGCATGAGCACCATTTTTCGTTGAGTAGGGAGAGTCATGTGAAGGAGCCGGCTCTGGTCGCGGATATCGGCGGCACGCATTGCCGAATCGCGCTGGCCGTGCGTGGCGCGGACGGGCTGGCACTGGAGCAGTTGAAGCTGATACCGACGCCGCAGGGTGATTTTGTACACACCGCGCGCGAGTACCTGCGTGCCGTGGGCTGCGAACGGCCGTCTGGAATTGCGGTAGCCGCGGCTGGGCGGGTGCGCCGCCTGCCGGGACGTAGCTGGGTGTCGCTGACCAACACCAATCTGAGCGTGGAACGCGAGTCGCTGGCAGGCTTGTGCGGCGATCGGGTGTGGTTGGCCAATGATTTGGCCGCGGTGGCGGCGGCCTTGCCGGCCTTGAGCGCAGCCGACTGCTTTACCTTCGGTCCGCAGCGCGCCTCGGTACGCGATCTGCGCTTGGTCGTCGGTGTCGGCACCGGCTTTGGTGCTGCGGCCTTGACCGTGGACGATGGCCTGATCGAGACCGAGTCGGGGCACGCCGATCTGCCTGCGAGTTCGGCCGAGGAGCGGCAGTTGTTGAACCGGCTCGCGCCAATTGGCCGCCTGGCGGTGGAGCAGGTGTTGTCAGGTCCAGGTCTCTTGAGACTGCACGAGACCATGTCCGGGCAGCGCTGCGCAGATGCCAATGTTCTGCTCAGCCGGCTGGAGGCACATGATGCCGTGGCGCTCAAGACCTTGGCCGTGTTTTCCACCTGGTTGGGGCGGGTGGTGGGCAACCTGGTGCTCTACTTCGGTGCCTGGGGTGGCGTGTATCTGACCGGCGGTGTGATCTCGGGTCTGGGGTATGCGCTCGACGCGCAAGCCTTTCGGCGCGGGTTTGAAGACAAGGCGCCGTTCGCGGCTGATCTGGGCGCCGTCCCGGTACAGCAGATCCTGCATCCGCAACCGGCGCTGCTGGGCATGGCGAGGTTGGCGCTGGCGGATTGAGTTGGCGCCTGGGCAGGCACGATTTATTGCGGGCTGCGATTAGCGATCTGCACTCGCCGGCGAGACGCCGCGGCTAAACTCCGGCCATGCAGATTCGTGAAAGCTCTTTCGGGTATTGGTCCAGCCAGCCGGCCTTCCTGGCGGTTGCCTGCGGCGCGGCACTGGGCATAGGCAGCAGCGTGCGCGTGCCCTATCTGATGAGCGAATACGGCGGCCTGGCATTTCTCGCCGTGTACGTGCTGTGCCTGCTGCTGGTGGGGCTGCCGATCCTGGTCGCGGAGTGGGCCTTGGGACGCTGGATGCGTGATGAGCTGGGCGCGGGTTTCGCTCGCCTTTCGCAGACCGCCCGGTCCAGTCGCATGTGGAAATGGCTGGGCCGTCTGGCGGTGATCGGGGCGGTGATGATCCTGTCGTACTACAGCGTCATCGCTGGCTGGAGTCTGGGCTATCTGGTTCGCGGCGCCGGTGGCTTTCTGGCAGAGCGCGATGCCAGCGAGGCCTCGCGCATCTTTCTCAAGCTGGCGCGCGACCCGGAACGCAGTCTGGCCTGGCACACCTTGTTCATGGTGGTGGTGACGGTCACGGTGTCCTACGGATTTCGCGACGGCATCGAGCGCACTGCGCGCAAGATCATGCCGGTGGCCCTGCTGCTGATCCTGGCGTTCACCGTGCTTGCCTTCGCCATGGGTGCGCCGGGCGAGGCCTTGCAAGCCATTCTGACCCCGGATTTTTCCCGCCTGGGCTGGCGCGGTGCGGTGGAGGCCTTGTACCAGGCCTTCTTCACCCTGGGCCTGGGCCTGGGCGTCATGATGACCCTGGGCGCCTATCTGCCTGCGAGTGTGCCGCTGGTGCGCATGGCGCTGTGGGTGATCGTGGCCGATTGCATCTTCGGCATCGCCGTGGGCACCGGCTTGATGGCCTTGCTGGCCGCGTCCGATCTTGCGCCCTCCAGTGGCCTGACCCTGATCTTCCAGAGCTTTCCGCAGGCCTTGCCCGAACACATGGGCGGCACCTGGCTAGCGATTCTGTTCTACCTGACCCTGTTCCTGGTGACCTTGCTCGCGGCTGCCACCCTGCTGGAACCGGTCACGCGCTTTCTGATGGAACGCTACCGACAGACCCGCGTGTTCGCCGCCATGGGCGCGGCGATGGTGGTGTGGTTTCTCGGGATCGGCAGCTTGCTGTCGTTCAGCGAGGCGGCGGAGCTGCGCCTGTTGGGTCAGAACTTCTTCGAGTGGATGCAGTTTCTAACCAGCTTCGTGCTGGTGCCCATCAGCGGGCTGATGTTGTGCATCTTCGTGGCCCGCGTGCTGCCGCGCGATCTGAGTCTGGCGGTCTGGGGTCCGCGCGAGACGGCGCTGCATGATGCCTGGCGCTTTGCGCTGCGTTATCCGGCGCGGCTGGGCCTGGTCATCGTGCTGCTGCACGGACTGGGGCTGCTGAACTGGTTCGCCGCGCTGTGGGCGTAAGTGGCGCCATGGTCGAGGTGATCTACGCCGAGCCCCATACCCAGTGGCGCTGCCAGCTGCCCTTGCAGCCGGGCGAGTCGCTGATGCAGGTGGTGCAGCGTTGCGGGGCGCTCAGCGCGTTCCCGCAGCTTGCGGATCAGGCGCTGCACTTGGGCGTGTTCGGCCAGCTACGCGAGCCCGCGGTGCTGGCTCAGCCCGGAGATCGGATCGAGATTTATCGGCCGCTGCTGGCTGATCCCAAGCAGGCGCGGCGACGACGCGCAGCGCGCCGAGTCAGGGGCGACGCTGGTCCGGGTTGAGGATGATGTCGGAGGTATTTTCCTCGGCCGAACGCCGCGCGGCCTCGCGATCCTGCTCATCGGTACGGATGCTGGACTCTGGTTCGGCGACCACCTCGCTCTTTTCATTCTTGAGCGGTTCGGCGCCATCGACGCGGGCAAGGGTGTCGCCTTCGAAAAACGCGGTCACCGTGCGCTGCGTGATTTCGCCACGCGGCGACTTGTAATACCCCACGTAGTCCCAGCGATCAGCACGGAACGGTGTGGCGGCAAGCGGCGTGCCCAGCACGAACTTGACCTGATCGCGGGTCATGCCCGGCTTGAGTTTGTCCAGATCCTTCTGATCCAGCACGTTGCCCTGGCGTGTGGGCAGCTTGTAGATGATCTGGCAGCCGCTGAGGCTGACAAGGAGCAGGGACAGCAAAAGAACGCGCATTCGGGTTGCCGCTGGATGTGAGTCGCGGATAATACCGCGTTCATTCGCTGAAGGGCCTCACCGTGGAATCCTCCGACCTGCGCAACGCCGGCCTCAAGGTCACCCTGCCGCGACTCAAGATCCTCGAGATTCTCGAGAGCAGCGCCACGCGGCACCTGTCCGCAGAAGACATCTACAAGGAGCTGATCAAGCACGAGGAAGACATTGGCCTGGCCACCGTCTATCGCGTGCTGACCCAGTTCGAGCAGGCCGGACTGGTCAAGCGCCATCACTTCGAGGATGGCCACGCCGTGTTCGAACTCGAACGCGGTGAGCACCACGATCACATGGTGGATATCGAATCCGGCAAGGTGGTGGAGTTCGTCAGCGAGGAGATCGAGGGCCTGCAGCACGCAATCGCCGAGAAGCACGGCTATGACATCGTCGGTCACAGCCTGGTGTTGTACGTACGGCCTCGCGGCAAGCCAGCGCGCTAGCCCGAGGTCTGCAGCAGCGCCAGGGCGCGCGCCTCCGCCCAGCTCTCCATGCGCCAGTTGCGGATGAATCCGCAGTGGCCGCCGCGGTCGGTGAGGTCGCAGGCCAGCACCGAGCCCCGCGCCGACAATCCCGCAAAGTCATGGATGGGGATGACGGTGTCGTCGCGCGCGCTGATCACGGCGATGGGCGAGGGCGCCTGCATCAGCATGGCCGGCGTCAGCGTGTACTCGGCCAGATAGGCCTCGTAGCTCGGGTATTCGGTGTATTCGGCAACAAAATGCCGCGTGGTGGCCACGAACGAGTCCAGCGTGTCGAAGGCACGAAAATCGTAGTGCGGCCATGCCGCGCGCTTGGCCTGCAGGGTCTGTTTCCAGCGCGCCAGAAAATATCGACGGAACAGCGCCGGGCCAGTATCGATGGCGCTGAGCGTGGCGCCGGGGTTGATCGCAGGTGAAATCGCCAGGCTCAGTTTCGGCACCAGTCCGCGCGCCGGACCTTGCAGCGCGATGCGCAGCGCAAAATTGCCACCGAGCGAAAAGCCCACCACGTACAGCGGTCCTGCCGGATCGAGCCTGCGCGCCGCTGCCACGGCGTCCAGCACCTCGCCCATGCGCGCGGAGTGAAACATGCCCTGGTTGAGATGATGGGTGGCGCCGTGATCGCGCAGATTAAGGCGAAAGATGTTGTAGCCGGCGCTAAAGAGCGTGGCCGCCATCGAATACAGATAACTGGAATCGTGACAGCCTTCCCAGCCGTGAATCAGCACCACCAGGCCGCGTGATTCTGTTCGAGTCTGTGCGGTATGCCGTCCCGTCAACCGTACGCCATGCTCGCAGTTGAGGGTGTGCAATGTGGACAGCGCGTTGAGATCCAGGCCGCGTTTGCGCCAGATGCGATGAACTGGGCGCTTGCTAGCGAGCGTCGACTGCAGGGTGGCGGAGTGCAGGCCAAATGATGGCGAGAAGCTGACCGGAATATGCGAAGACTTTTTTGCCACGGAGTTCACGGATGACACGGATTGGATGCGCAAGTCATCGAGCATTCGCCTAAGCCGTGTTCATCCGTGAAATCCGTGGCTAATCGCTTCAGCCCGCTTGGATGCGTCTGAGCAGGTTCTCATAGATGCGCGACAGCGGTTCCAGATCGTCCACGCGCACGTGCTCGTCGATCTTGTGAATGCTGTCGTTGATCGGGCCGATCTCTACCACCTCGGCGCCCCAGGGCGCGATGAATCGCGCATCGGATGTGCCGCCGCCGGTGAACAACTCCGGTTCGAGTCCGGTCACTTCGCCAATCGCGGCGCGGGCGGCGTCGATCAGCCGGCCGGCGCGGGTCAGGAACGGCAGGCCGGTGTGCCACCAGTTGGCTTCGTACTGCGAACACCAGCGATCCAGTACGGCGTGGACGCGCGCCTTGAGATCTTCGGCGCGTGACTCGGTGCAGTAGCGGAAGTTGAAGATCGCTTCGGCCGTGCCAGGAATGACGTTGGTCGCGCCGGTACCGGCGTGAACGTTCGAAATCTGGAACGAGGTTGGCGGGAAATGGGCGTTGCCCTCATCCCAGCGCGTGGCAACCAGTTCGGCCAGCGCCGGCGCCAGACGGTGCACCGGGTTGTCGCCCTTGTGCGGATAGGCCACATGACCCTGCTTGCCAATGACCTTCAGATTGCAGCCCAGCGAGCCGCGGCGTCCAACCACGATGCGATCGCCGAGCTGCGCGTTGGACGAGGCCTCGCCAACGATGGCGTAGTCGGGCGCAAGGCCGCGTGCCTTCAGCATGGCGATGGCGTGCTGCGTGCCGTGCGTGGCCATGCCCTCCTCGTCACTGGTGATCAGGAACGCGAGCGTGCCGTGCACTTCGTTCTGCGCGAGCAGCCGTTCCACCGCGCAAACCATGGCCGCGATACCTGACTTCATGTCGGCTGCGCCGCGGCCATACAGCACGCCGTCGCGGACCTCGGGCTTGAACGGGTCGGAGGTCCATTGATCGAGCGGGCCGGTGGGCACCACGTCCGTGTGTCCGGCCAGAACGGTCAAGGGCGCGCTGTTGCCGCGCGTCGCCCAGAGGTTGGTCACCCCTTCAGCGTTGAAGTATTCGATGGAAAAGCCAAGCGACCGCAGACGTGCAGCGAGGATGTCGCAGCAGCCGGCGTCATCCGGCGTGTTCGAACGCTGTGCGATCAGCGCGCACGTCAGATCCAGAACCGTTTCTGCCTCACCCCTCACGCCTCACTCCTCACAAATCTCGCAGCAGTTCGTTGATGCCGACCTTGCTACGGGTTTTCTCGTCAACCTTCTTGACGATCACGGCGCAGGTGAGGTTGTAGCCGTCGCGCGGCAGCGATCCCGCGACGACCACGCTGTACGGCGGGATACGACCATACGAAATGGTCTTGGTCTCGCGGTCGTAGATCGGAGTCGATTGGGTGATGAACACGCCCATGGAAATGACCGATCCCTTGCCGACGATCACGCCCTCTACCACTTCGGAGCGCGCGCCGAAGAACACATCGTCTTCGATGATGGTCGGATTGGCCTGCAGCGGTTCGAGCACGCCGCCGATGCCGGCACCGGCGGAGATGTGGCAGTTGGCGCCGACCTGCGCGCAGGAGCCGACGCTGGCCCAGGTGTCGACCATGGTGTTGGCGCCGACGTGCGCACCGATGTTGACGAACGAGGGCATCAGGATCGCGCCCGGTGCGATGTATGCGCCCTTGCGCACGGTGGCCGGCGGCACGATGCGCGCGTTCTGCTGCGCGAAACGCTCTGCGTTCCAGCCGTCGAACTTCAGCGGAACCTTGTCGTAGCCTTGCAGCTGACTCATGGTGATCGGCGTATTGTCATGCAGGCGGAAGTACAGCAGCACCGCCTTTTTGAGCCATTGATTCACCTTCCAGCCATCTGCGCTGGGTTCAGCGACACGCGCCTGGCCGCGATCCAGCAATTCGATGGCACCGTGCACAGCACCGCGCAGGTGCGAGTCATTACGGTCGAGCGTCGCGCGATTTTCCCAGGCGGTGTCGATAATCTGTTCAGTAGTATTCATGAGCGTTATGCAGGCTTGATTCAGGTTTCGCTACGGTCCAGGGTGCGGATGAGAACCTCACTGAGTTCCTCCAGTGTTTCCTCGTCCTCGATAGGCTGACCGTTACGATCGGTGATGTAGAACACGTCTTCGGCGCGCTCGCCGATGGTCGCAATTTTGGCGGCATCGAGCAGGATGCCGCGCTTGTGAAAGATGCGACCGATCATGGACAGCAGGCCGGGCTGATCGGCTGTGACCAGTTCGAGCAGGGTGCGCCCTCGCACCCGATCCTGGCTGAAATACACGCTAGTGGGCGTATTGAAGTGCTTGAGACGCTGCGACACGCGCCGATTGACCGTGACCAGGGACATCGACGGGTCGGCCAGTACCTTGCCCAGCTGCTGACGAATTTCCTCGAATCGATGCGGGTTCTGGATCGGCGTGCCATCACCCTCCATCACGACATAGGAGTCGAGGACGAAGTCGTCTGCGGTGGTGTTGATGCGGGCGTCGAGGATGGTCAGGCCCATGCGCGCGAGCACGCCGGTGGACAGCGCGAACAGATGATCGCGGTCGCGCATGTACACAAAAACGGTGGTCGCCCCGGCGATGTTGTCGACGAGGATCAGCGGCAGATCGGACTCTTTAGCGTCCCGGATCGCCGGAAGATGCCAGGCCAGTTCATCGGCAGAGTGACGCAGAAAATATTCGTTGCCGAAGCGTGCCCAGATGGTCTTGGCGGTGGCTTCGTCGATGCCGGATTTGGCCAGCAGGGGCAGGGCATCGCGCTGGGTTTCGGCAATGAGTTCTTCCTGCAGCAGCGGATTTTCCACGCCGCGCTCCAGCGCCCGGCTGCAGGCCTTGTACAGGTCCAGCAACAGGGTTTCGCGCCATGAATTCCACAGCGCCGGGTTGGTGGCGCGGATGTCGGCGACGGTCAGCAGGAACAGATAATCCAGGTGCGTGCGGTCGCCGACCTTGCGCGTGAAGTCGGCGATCACCTGCGGGTCGGTGATATCGGCGCGCTGCGCGGTCAGCGACATGACCAGATGGTTACGTACCAGCCAGGCCACCAAATCGGCATCCGGGTGCGAGAAGCCGTGAGCCAGACAGAAATCCTTGGCCTCCGACGAACCGATCTCGGAATGATCGCCGCCGCGGCCCTTGGCCATGTCGTGGAAAAACCCGGCGAGATATAGCAGCTCGGGCTTTGCCAGCTGGGTAAAGCGCTCACTGCAGAACGGCAGTTCGTGGCGGAAGCGCTCCATGGCAAAGCGTCGCAGGTTGCGCACCACGTAAAGGGTGTGTTCGTCCACGGTGAGCGTGTGGAACAGGTCGTACTGCATCAACCCCACGACCTTGCCGAAGGCCGGCAGATAGCGACCGAGCACGCCATAGCGATTCATTCGCCGCAGATTGCGGGTCAGGCCACGGCCTTCGCGGAACATCTCGATGAACAAGGTGCGCGCGCGTACATCATTACGCACGTCCTCGGTCATCAAGCGCGAGTCGCGCAGGATCAAGCGCACGGTTTGCGCGCGGATGCCTTCCAGCCCTGGGTTCTGCTGCATCAGCAGGAACAGCTCGATCAGCGCCTGCGGTTGCCGCTGAAATACCTCTTGGTCCCGCACTTCAAGAAAGCCGTTGCGAACCTGGAAGCGCGCATTGAGAACCTTGACCTCGGCATCGGGCAAGGGATGCAAGATCGCCTCTTCAAACAATTGCAGCAGCATGTCGTTGAGGCAGCTCAGCGACTTGATGGTGCGGTAGTACAGCTGCATGAACTGCTCGACCGCCTGATTCTTCTGCGCAGGATCGGTGTTCACATAGCCGAACAGGCTGGCCACTTTCACCTGATGATCGAACAGCAGGCGATCTTCGCGGCGGCCGGTGATCATGTGCAGGGCAAAACGCACGCGCCACAGCAGATCTTGACCGGCGAACAGTTCGTCGCATTCCTGCTTGGTCAGAAATCCGTGGTCGCGCAGCTCGCTCAAGGTGCCGGCGCCAAAGTGGCGCTTGGCTACCCAGCCGATGGTGTGGATGTCGCGCAGTCCGCCGGGCGACTCCTTGACGTTCGGTTCGAGCTTGTAGCCGGTGTCGTCGTACTTGCGGTGGCGCGCGAGCTGCTCGGCCTTCTTGGCGCGGAAGAATTCCGCCACCGGCCATACCTGCTTGGGCGTCAGCCGCGCCTGCATGGCGGAGAACAGCGAGGTATCACCGGTGAGGAAGCGCGCTTCCATCAAGTTAGTGATGACGGTGATGTCCTTGGCCGCCTCGGTCACGCAGTCGTCCACCGAGCGCACGCTGCTACCGACTTCCAGGCCTATATCCCAGAAAAATGCGGTGAGCAGCTCCAGCGATTTGCGGCCGCTCGCCAGCCCAGCCTGGTCATGCAGGATCAGGATGTCGATATCCGAGGAGGGCAGCAGCTCGCCACGGCCGTAGCCGCCAACCGCGACCAGTGCCAGGCCCGGCGAGGTCTCGGAAAGATGGCGCGCCCAGGCTTCGTGTAGCACCTCGTCGACCAGATGGGCACGGGCGCGAACCAGCGATTCGGCGGCCTGGCCCTCATCGAACAGGCTCAGCAGCCGCTCACGACCCCAAGCCAGGGTGTTGCGGAACGCGGCGATGGGTTTGGCCTCGTCGGCACGCAGACGCGCCCTGACCTTGCGCGCTGAAAACACGCTGGCGGATTCATCTTCGGCTAGGTCGAGTTCTGCGCCCATGCGTCCATCGTGAGGTGAGGGGGCGGCCCCGTGCTGGATCGGGACCGCGAGACCGACAGCTTATAAGGGTCTGTTGACGTATGAATGATCGCTGCGGCGGTGGTCCGTCCGGCGCAGTGGGAGTGCCCTTGTGGCACTCCCACCGCACCTACCGTTGCGCAGCGCAAGGAAGGAGCGACGAGGTGTACTTGAAGTACATGAGGAGCGACTAACGCAGCGATGCGCAAAAGCGGCCCCGCCCC
>JBQTJH010000078.1:0-5089 GCA_052387335.1 Panacagrimonas sp.
CAGCGGTTCCAGATACCGCCGCAGCCGATGCGCACTCCGCCGCCACCGTCGTCCGTTCCATTCCATGCACGTCCTCCTCCTGCCGCAAAGGAAGACATTAGCATTTACTTAACGTAGTAGTATTAGCTGGCCCCGCACTGATTCAGCATTACTTTTCAGTGGCCACTCGGCCAGAGCGGCAGTCGGTCAGCCCTTGCGCGCGCGTCAAGCCCGCTTCCGGGCCGACGAACGACACGAGAAGCCGTGCCGTATCGACGCCCCGTTCGCGCCGGCGAGGCCGGCAAGGGCCTGACTCGTGCTCGGGCCGACCTGCTGGGTTCGCCATGCGAGGTGCGGGGGCATCAGGCCCCGCACCGTGGCCTCTTTCGAACTCAAGAGAAGCGGATACCGGAAGAGCCATGGACCACGCAGATGGCCGCCGCCCGTGGCGTCTTCGTGGATCAGAACGCGGACCTTGTTCGCGCCAGTCACGGGCATAACACCCATCACGTGATGGTTCATCACGTGATGCGGCCAATGTGATGAGGAGGGTGCAATGACGTATGACCAAGTAGCGAAGGCGGCCGAGGACCTGCGTAGCCGCCTCCCGGACAAGAAGGGGCCCAGCGTGCGGAACGTATTTGCCGCCGTCGGTGGTGACTATCGCGCGGTGCAGAAGCACATGCGCGCCTGGCGGCTCACGCAGGTTTCTGCGTCTCCCGGCGCTGCGCCGACACTCTCGCCCGGCATCCTGCGCGCGCTGTCCGAGGAGATCACGCAGCAGCGCAATTTGGCGACGGCGAGCCAGAGTGCCGAACTGGACGATTGCCGTGAGGAGCTGGAGGACTTGCAGCGCGAGTGCAGCATCCAGTCGAACCGGGTCACTGATCTGGAAGCGCGACTGCAGGAGGCGGTCACCGAGCGGGAGCGCGTGGCCGCTGAGCGTGACCATCAGATCGAACGCAGTACCAAACTGCAGGAGCAGGTGTCGGCAGAGCGTGCAGCGGCGGAGAACGCTCGCATCGACCTCGCGCAGACGCGGCTCAAGACCTCAGGCGACTCAGAGCTGGTGAAGGCGCTGCGAGCTGACGTGAATTCGCGGCGCGACGAAGTCGAGGCGGAACGCGCGGCTCGGATCGAAGCCGAGCGCAAGCTCGCAGCAGCCGAGGCCGCTCTCGTGGGTCTTCAGACGCGCATGTCCGATCACTCGACCCGGTTGGCGGAGACGGAGGCGGACCGGAACACGCTGCGTGACCGTTTGGAGGACGAGCGCAACAAGCGCGTGGAGGCGGAGCGCGAGCGTGACATCGCGGAAGCCCGAGCCACGGCAGCTTCGGCGCGCGCGGACGACTTGTGGGCACGCGAAGCCGATCTCCGCGCACGGATCGATCACATCACGGGCATTCCGTCGAAGTCGGAACCGATCAAGCCGACGGCACAGGGCGAACCTGCGAGGTCGTGACCCCCGCAGGGAGTCGGTCTGGCCTGGGAAGTCAGGGGTGTGGGGCATCGCCCCGCGGCAGGCCGCGGATGCGGCCGAAACTCGCACACTCGGACGCTCGTACTGCGATTGCTTGACGCGCGCGCTCTACGACACTCCCAACCCTTCATCCTTTCGATCAACCGCTTTTGGTCTTCCGGTGAGCGGCTTGCGAGTCGCGAGCTAGTTGCCCATTAATCGCCAAGTCGGATGCCCAGCGCCGCCGACGAAACTGCCCACCGTTGCCAGGGTTCTGACCACAGGGTGCTGCTGCGGGCCTGCTATTCGGTTCGCTTGACGGTGGGCACGCTGCCGGCGCCGAGAATCTTGGCCTTCAGCGGGTTGAACACGACGGCGGGAAGCTCCCCGTATTCATAAGAACCCGTCTCGTTCGGTGCAAGGTCGGGCCCCGGCCAGAAGAACGTGTTGACCTCGCTGGCCATGATCCAGTTCTTCTGGGCGTCGAGCCCGAGCCGGCGACGCGTGGCGGGAGTCAACTCGATGGAGGCGGCAGGATCACCTGGCTTCGTGAGCGTGATCGGTGCCACCGTCACCACCTTTTCGCCGTCGACGTCCTCCACGCAGACCACGACGACACAGGTCCTGTGCTTCTGGCCTTCGATGCGACCGTTATCGGCTTCGCGCTTACACAGGTAGGAATAGCGAATGACCAACCTAGGGATCGGAGTCGGATACGCGGCCAACTACTTCTTCGCTTCGGGGTTGAACTCTGCCGCGCGCTTCGACGGCTTGGCCGCAGCAATTGCGGCGCGCAGGCTCGCCGGAAGTTCCGATGTCGCGTAGACGCGCCGATCCTGCCGTCGAAGCCGTTCGTATTCTGCGGGCGACAACATCACCATCTGGGGACGACCGTGGGACTGAATGCACACCGGCTCCGTCTGTACGATCTGGGCAATAGCGCCGAACTTCTTGGCGGCCTCGGTGCTGTTGATGAAGTGCATGTGCGTACTCCATTTCCACGGAATATGCGGATATTGCGCACTATCCGCAAAATAAACGCTGCGATGGCCGGATTCCATTGCAATGGATGGCCTCTGACTTCAGGTTGCTACGGGCTGCTGATGCGACGATCGTTGAGCGGCGGATTCGCTGATCGGCCAATCCCGTGGGTTGTGAAAAGTGAGCGGTGGGAACCGGGGTTTCGATGGTCACGAGAGCCCATGTTATAAGGTATATAAATGACGATTACGAACTTCTGGTGGTGATAAACTTCACCTAAATGTCGTTCTCCCTGAACACGCTTCCAGAACTCCAATCCATCCTGGGACAGCGCCTGCGTACCCACCGTTTAGCTCAGGAGATCCCGCAGCAGGGGCTGGCGCAGATGGCGGGGCTGTCGCAGGGCGCCCTACGCAAGCTCGAAGGCAACGGCCAGTGTTCGCTGGAAACCTTGATCCGCGTCGTCCAGGCCCTTGGACTGGCGGATGAGCTGGAAAGCCTGTTCGTGCTGCGACGGCAGTCCATCGCGCAGATGGAGCAGGCCGAGTCCGTGAAGCAGCGTCAGCGGGCACCGCGGCGCAAGCGGCCGTGAAGAAACTCGTCGTCCAGTATGGCGGCTGGGGCGAGGACTGGCCGCTGGGCACACTGGCTGACGATGGATCGTCGCTCCTCTTCGAGTATTCCGCGCAGGCCCTGACCCAGGGCCTGGAGCTGTCGCCCTTGCGCTTGAAGCTGCGTGCAGAAACCTACGGCGCCTTCCCGGATTTCCAGCTGCGTCTGCCGGGGCTGGTGGCAGATAGCCTGCCGGACGGTTGGGGCTTGCTGTTGATGGATCGACTGTTCCGTCAACACGGCCTGCGTCATCCCGGACCGCTGGATCGGCTGGCGTTCATCGGGGATCGTGCGATGGGCGCGTTGCGCTTCATCCCGGCCTCCGATGTCGGTGCGGTGCCTCAGGACTGGACCTTGCTGGCCCTCGCAAAGGAGAGCGCTCGGGTGCTGGCGGGTGAGGCGAGCGATGCGCTACAGGCGCTGGCCGTTGCGGGAGGCTCACCTCAGGGCGCGCGACCCAAGGTGCTGGTGCAGTACGACGCTAGAGCGAAGACCGTCAGCACGAGCACCGATGCTCCAGGCTCGCCTTGGCTGGTGAAGTTTCCCGCGCAGGAGGAGCACAAGGAAGTCTGCGCGGTGGAGCAGCTCTACGCCACGCTGGCGCGGGATTGCGGGTTGGACATGCCCGACAGCGCGCACTTCGACCTATCCCGCACCCTGGCCGCTTTCGGGGTGGCACGCTTTGATCGCGAGGGCGGGTTGCGGGTGCCGGTGCACACCCTTGCGGGTCTGCTGCATGCCGACTTCCGGCTTCCGGGCAGCGCCGACTACACCGGCTTGATGCGCGCCACCCGGATGCTGACTCGCGATGAGCGCGAGGTGCTCAAGGCTTACGGGCGCGCGGTGTTCAACGTGATGTTCCACAACCGCGATGATCATCCGAAGAATCTGGCCTGGCGGCTGGGTCGAGATCGTCGCTGGCGCTTGGCGCCAGCGTTCGATCTGACGTTCAGCCAAGGACCGAGCGGTCAGCATCACATGGACGTCTGCGGTGAGGCCGCTGCGGTGACGCGCGGGCATCTACTGCGCCTCGCCACGGAAGGCGGCGTCGCGGTGCCGGACGCCGAAGCGGTGATCGACCGGACGGCGGAGCAGGCGGGCCGGTTTTCCCAACGGGCGACCGACTTCGCGATTCGGCGCGCGACAGTGCAGCGTATGCAGACCGCTATCGAGCGATGCCGGAGGCTCGCCGCGGGCTCATGATCGCGAGCACGCCGACCGGTGGGGTCGCGGCTCGCTGAGCGTGACCGGGTAGAGCAACAGCTCAAGTGGATCAGAATTGTCGCCCCAGTAACCATCTGTAATTTGAAGCACCTCCCCATCTCGCTTTCGCGAAATGGGGAGGGCCTGAATGCCCCTGAATGTGACTACCTTGGGTCGGGGAATCCCCAAGGCCGGATTGACGCTACAAACCTCCTCTTCGCGCCACCGTCGCGTCACGGTGGTGCTACTACGTGGACGAATGGAAAATCCGATCAGGTGCCACCCCGATCGGCCGAATCAACAACGAACGAGCAACCTCTGCTGACCCACTTCGAGATCCGCGGTCTTGCGACTGCGGCACCCTGCTTTGCCCTATGCGATCGAACCCCTGCCAGGGGGCCCTTTCACTGCCGTAGCTTTTAACTACCGGTTCGCAGGTTCACTACTATTGGGCCTCCGTTCCAGCCGATTCTCAGCGCATCTCTCGATGCACAGCCACGGGTGCCAACCCATGGAAAATCGGCCGGAATCCCAGCTTGGTAACAACAGACTTACAGATGGTTTTAGGTGCCTCCTGTGCCTGCCTTCGAGATTGTGCTGATAGCCGCACACAGCATCAGATTTCGGGGTACGAAGTGTCTCAGCTTCCCCTACTTTCTCTCTCCGGACAGACGTTCAGATGGAGGTTCCTGATCGTCACCACACCCTCAACTGACCCCTTTGCTCTACCTGACCCTGCCTTGATTCGACGTACATCCGACTATGCGGCCATGAGGCCTGACTCTGCTGCAGCTGGGATTTGGTAATTGATCGCCGAGTGCATGCGTTGTCGATTGTAGAAGCCTTCGATCCAGT
>JBQTJH010000079.1:0-3818 GCA_052387335.1 Panacagrimonas sp.
CGCGGCGTCCAGTACGTTTCAATCCGCTACACCGAGCGCCTGGCCGACGCAGGCCTTGAGCCCTCTGTCGGCAGCGTCGGCGATTCCTACGACAACGCCCTGGCCGAGACCATCCACGGGCTCTACAAGGCCGAGGTGATCCATCGTCGCTCATCCTGGCGCCGCATCGAAGACGTCGAATGGGCAACGCTGCAGTGGGTCGATTGATACAACCACCGCAGGCTGATGGGACCGCTCGGATACGTCCCACCGGCTGAAGCCGAGACCTACTATTCACAAATCCCGAGTCTGGCCCTCGCGGCCTGACTCACACCAACGAGCATCCGGGAAAACCGGGGCGGTTCAGCGCGGCGGTCAATTGCCTCAAGGTACTGCTCAATGAGCCGGCGTGCTGGCGGAGGCGGATTCTGTGCTGCCACCCGCTCGAACTCGCGGCGCGCGTCTTCGTTGTCACCCGCCTCGTAGTAGGCGCGAGCCAGCTCCAGCCGAGCCCCGGCGAAACCGGGTTCGCCAGCGACAGCGCGCTGCAGCGCGAAGATCGCTTCACTGGTCTTGCCCGATCCAAGTGCCGCAAGCCCGAGCAGATAACTGAAATCCACCTCATCCGAACGCTGCGTCTCCAGCGGAGCAAGCAGGGTGTGGGCCTGTTCGGCGTCGGAGCGATCACCGCTGCGCAGCAATTGCTGGGCACGCTGCAGTGTGCTGCGCTCCGCTGGCGTGATCGCCGTCGGACCGGCGGGTACTGCTGCCGGGCGTCCGAGCGGCGATTGCGCGACCGCGGGTACGGCCAGCGTGGCGGCCAGGACCAGTCCGGCGGCGCGCATCCAGGCCCTGGGTTGGCGGGCGGGCTGCTGCTGCGAAGGCCGACGAAATGTTCTGAATTTCAAGGCTGCATCCAGGGTCGTGACATCCTGTGGATCCGGGCCGGGGCTTCAGCGCGTCCCGGTGAGTGCCCCGATCTTACGCCGCGTACCGTGCGGATTCACCGACCCCGCAGGGGGACCGTGGAGGCGCTCTGCACCACCGGCACTGCACTGGATTCGTGACACCGGGCGTGACCGCTGTACCAAATGAGCCGCGCTCGAATCGAACCATCGCGTCAAACCCAGATCAGCACGCGGGTCCTTCGCCTGAGCGGCGCGCCGCGAGATGCGGCACGCTGTATGCAACCTACCCCGTATAGTGGGGCGAGCAGGTCGGGGCGTCTCTATATTGGAGTGGGCGTTAACCAGAACGAAGGAGAAGGCATGAGCAGCAACATCGAATCGGTGCTCACCGAGGCGCGTCTGTTTCCCCCAAGTGCATCATTTGCCGCGGCTGCGCGCCTGAATGCGGAAAGCCTTGCGACACTCAAGGCGCAGGCCGAGCACGATCCCGTCGGTTTCTGGGCCGAGCTCGCCCGCAAGAATATTGCCTGGCAGACGCCGTTCACCCAGGTTCTGGATGAGTCGGCCGCGCCGAATTACCGCTGGTTTGCCGACGGCAAGACCAATGCCTCTGCCAACTGCCTGGACCGCCACCTCGCCACGCGCGGCGACAAGATCGCGATCCGCTTCGAGGGCGACCAGGGCGATACGCGCAACCTGACTTACCGCCAGTTGCACGCCGAGGTCTGCAAGCTCGCCAACGGTCTGAAGTCGCTGGGCGTGACCAAGGGCGACAGAGTGGTGCTGTACCTGCCGCACACGCCGGAGGCAGTGATCGCGATGCAGGCCTGCGCGCGCATCGGTGCGGTGCATTCCATCGTGTTCGGCGGATTCTCCGCCGGTTCCTTGCGCGATCGCATCGAGGATGCGAGCGCCAAGCTCGTCATCACCGCCGACGGCAACTCGCGCGGCGGCAATATCATCGAGCTGAAGAAGGCGGTGGACGAGGCGCTGTCCAGCGGCTGCAAGAGCATCCAGAACGTGGTGGTGCTCAAGCGCTCGGGACACGACGTGGCCTTCAAGGCGCCGCGCGACATCTGGTGGCACGATCTGGTCGCGACGCAAGCTGCGCACTGCGACCCGGAGTGGGTGGAGGCCGAGCACCCGCTGTTCCTGCTCTATACCAGCGGTTCCACCGGCAAGCCCAAGGGCATTCAACACAGCACCGGCGGGTATCTGGTGGGCGCGCACATGAGCGTGCAATGGGTGTTCGACATTCGCGACAACGACGTGTTCTGGTGTACCGCCGACGTCGGCTGGATCACCGGGCACAGCTACGTCTGCTACGGCCCGCTGAGCAATGGCGCGACCATCCTGATGTTCGAAGGCGTGCCGACGTATCCCGACGCCGGGCGCTTCTGGAAGGTCTGCCAGGACCACGGCGTGACGATTTTCTACACCGCGCCCACCGCGATCCGCGCGCTGATGCGCCTCGGCGAGGAATGGCCGGCCAAGTACGACCTCTCCAAGCTGCGCCTGCTCGGCAGCGTCGGCGAGCCGATCAATCCCGAGGCCTGGATGTGGTACCACCGAGTGATCGGAAAGGAGCGGTTGCCCATCGTCGACACCTGGTGGCAGACCGAAACCGGCGCCATCATGATGAGCCCGATTCCCGGTGCCATCGCGACCAAGCCCGGCTCCTGCACGCAGCCGCTGCCCGGCATCTTCGCCGACGTGGTCGATGAATCCGGCGAGCCGGTGAAGGGCACCGAGGCCGGCGGATACCTGGTCATCACCAAGCCCTGGCCTTCGATGCTGCGCACCATCTGGAACGACAACGAGCGCTACATCAAGACCTACTTCGGCCAGTTTCCAGGCAAGAACCTCTATGTCGCCGGTGACAGCACGCACCGCGACAAGGACGGCTACTACTGGATCATGGGCCGCATCGACGACGTGCTGAATGTCAGCGGCCATCGGCTGGGCACGATGGAGGTCGAGAGCGCGCTGGTGTCACACCCGAGAGTGGCCGAGGCCGCGGTGGTCGGTCGTCCGCACGAGGTGAAGGGTGAGAGCGTGTTTGCGTTCGTGACGGCTAAGGGCGCGCGACCCGCGGGTGCGGAAGCGGAACAGCTGATCAAGGAACTGCGCGAGCACGTCGCCAAGGAAATCGGCGCGCTTGCCAAGCCTGACGACATCCGCTTCTCGGACAACCTACCCAAGACGCGTAGCGGAAAGATCATGCGTCGGCTTTTGCGCTCAATCGCCAAGGGCGAGGAGATCACGCAGGACGTGAGCACCTTGGAGAATCCGGGCATCGTGGCGCAGTTGCAGGGCAAGGCCTGAGTCGCGGCCGGGCACGGCGCGCCTCAAGACTGTCATTCCGAGCGCTGGAAGTGATCGGCTCTCAGCCTCGCACACGAGCGGAAGAAAGACTTCTCGCCGTACTCGGAATGACGGATCCCTTTCAGCCGGATTGGGAAGGGCTTGCAGCGCTCAACGGCTCTTCTTCTTCTCAGCCTTCGCCGCTTTCTTTTCAGCCGGTGTCTTCGACGGTTTTTTCTTTTCGTTCTTTTTTGCGTTCATTCCCTTGGCCATACGGTCCTCGCTTTGCTGGGCATTGTCAGATGGAGTTTCAGCGCCGCAAAAAAATCCGCGGCGCCGACACTTCATAACACGACTTGGAGAAGGGCGCGTCGTCGCTACTTGTCCGCTACTCGCTTGCGCTTAGAGTTCGCTGAGAAACGCGGGTAATTTTCTGAGCGATGCAGCGTGCGGATTATTTTCGAGTATCGGTTGAAGCCGGATTAATCTTACTGTGTCATAAACAAATCAATAGACTAGGCGCACTTCGTCGAGTTGGAGATGAAGTGTGAAAACCGCAGGGCGTCGATTTGAAGATTACCTGGGGCACCTTGGCGAGGGGCTGGGACACGCGGACCGACAGGCTGG